>NZ_JBXUOY010000034.1:0-29124 GCF_057196705.1 Streptomyces sp. ATLC9
GGAGCGGACACCCCGGAGAACGGGGCCGCCGTTCAGGACGTGTCAGTACGTTCTGGACCGCCGTTGTGGACCGCCGTTCAGGGCCGGCCGAGGAGCCGGCTGCCCGCGACGGTCGAGACACGGGCGGTGAAGAACTCCGTGAAGCCGCGCACGAACTCCTCCTCCGTCAGCCGCCCGTCGCCGTCCGCGTCGAGCTGCCGGAAGCCCTCGTTCAGCTCGGCCGGATGCACCCTGGAGCCGCCGAAGAGCGTGCGGTACTCGTCGGGGCCGATCTCCCCGCTCCCGTCGGTGTCCCCCGCGCGGAAGAGGGCGCGTACGGCGATGTGCAGACCGTCCTCCAGATAGCGCGGGTCGCGGTCGCAGCCCGCGAGGGTGGCGGCCACGAACTCCGCCCGGCCGACCCGGCCGTCCCCGTCGGTGTCCATCGTGGCGGCCATGTGCCGCCACCAGGCGTCGAAGGCGGCGTAGACCTCGTCCTCCTGTTCCGTGGTGAGCTCCAGCTGCCAGCAGGCGTTGTGGGCCATGGCCCGCAGGTCGGCGGCGTCGACGTACCCGTCCCCGGTCTGGTCCATGACCTGCCGGAAGAAGGCGTCCAGCCGGGGCGGGCGCGGGTCGTGCCGCGGGGGCCGCGGCGCCCGGGGGCGCGGCACGGCTCCGTTGGGCGGCACGCGGTAGCGCAGGCGGTCCGGCAGCCGGGTCAGCAGGCGCCGCGCGCCGTGGTGCAGGACGCGGGACAGCAGCGCCGCCGCACGGGAGCGCGGCAGCCCGAACAGCTTCCGGACGGCGGGCGGCAGATCGGCGACGGTCAGCGCGGCCAGGGTGCGCGCGATCACCGGCCGCAGCAGCGGCCACAGGGGCCGCAGCCGCCGCAGCCGGCTCGGGCAGGGCGCCTCGCGCAGGATGCCGAAGAGCAGGTACCGCACCTCCTCGCCGTACTCCAGCCGTTCGCGGACCATGCGGTCGACGTACGCGGGCACGTCGGCGGCGGTCGGCGGCAGGACGTCGCCGGAGAGCCCGAACTCGCCGCAGACGGCGAGGAACTCCCGGTACAGCTCGTCGAGCTGCCCGGGGGTGAACGGATCACCGGACAGCTCCCGCATCGCCGTCAGCGACTCGTAGAGGGTGAGCAGCACCCAGGCGCGCACCTCGGGGTCCTCGGCCGTGTAAGCCCCGCCCCGCCCGTCGGCGCCCTGGATGCGGCGGTGGGTGCGCTCCAGCCGGGCGACCTCCCGGCGCAGGCTGTCGGCGTCGGAGAAGAACAGCCGCTTGCCGCTGTCCATGGTGTGCTGCACGCGCCGCCAGGGGTGCGCCCGGTAGGTGGAGTGGTCCCTCATTCCGGCGGCGACGACCGGGTGCGCGGTCTGGAGCACCAGCAGCCGCCAGGCGACCAGGACGATGCGCCGCTCGCCGAGGGTGCGGCGCAGGAGGGAACCGGGGCCGGGCAGGCCGGTCGTGGGCATGGGGCGTCTCCCGGGGTACGCGATTGTGTGGAGTCCGCCCCAGCGTGGCCGCGGCTGGGGGCGCGCGGACCCCGGAGAGCCCTCATGTCACTGGAAAGGATGAATCACGGGCTCGCCGTGCATGAAACGGGCCCGGTGCGGCGGGACGCGGGGCGGGGCCCGCGCCTCGACTCCCGCGTCCCGCGCGGACCCGCCGGCGTCCGCGCGCCGGAGGCGGAGACGTCAGGCCGCGTCGGTGGAGGTGATGCTCCACCGGCCGACCTCGCGGTAGCCGGAGTCGTACACGGCCGAGCCGTCGCCGGGCCGCAGGGCGTAGTGGTGCAGGTTCCCTCCCCAGTACCGCAGGATCCGGCCCAGCTCGCGGGCGGACTCCTCGGCGGACGCCGCTTCGTCCATGTCGACCTCAAGGCGGAACTTCATCCGGGACCCCCTTCTCGTGTTCTCGTGATGCCTGCATTGAATTGTTTCATTGATTGAACTTCCCTGTGAGACTTTCCGAAGGAGGCTCCCCGGCTTCTCCTGTCGGTCGTCCGAGAAGCCTCAAAGAAGGACGAAGGCGGGAGTACCGGCGTACCGGCGTACCGGCACGGGCATCGGTGCGCGGAAAACGCCGGGACGCCCGCGCCGGGCGGCGGTGGCTTCGGCCCTCATGAGCTGGCCCCCGACGATTTCGTCCACCCCGTCCATGTGCCCGTACCCGGCACGGCACGGTGCCGTCTGGCGGCACGCGCGCTCGTCTGGTTCCGTGTCCTGTGGTGATGCGCGGACCATGGACGCCGGACGAGGTCCGGCGGGGGGAGCGGGGATGAGTTTCCGGCTGGCGGCGTACGCCGTGTGCGTCGAGGACGGACGGGTGCTGCTCGCCCGTCACCTACTGCCGGACGGCGGGAGCAACTGGACCCTCCCGGGCGGCGGGGTCGAGCACGGGGAGGACCCGTTAGACGCGGTGATCCGTGAGGTCGCCGAGGAGACCGGCTGCTCGGCGGTGGTGGACCGCCTGCTGGGCGTGGACTCGCGGGTGATCCCCGCGACCGCCACGCGTGAGGGGGTCGTGCACCAGAACGTCGGCGTCTTCTACCGGGTCCGCGTCACCGGCGGCCGGCTCCGGCCCGAACCGGACGGCGACGTCGTCGAGTCGGCCTGGACCCCGGTCTCCGAGGTCACCGGCCTGCACCGGTCCTCGCTGGTCGACATCGGCCTCGCCCTGGCCCGCGACCTTCCGCCGACCGGCCACGCCGCCCCCGTCCCGGTCGGCGGCCTGATCCAGCACTGAGTCCCCCGGTGCCCGCCCCTCCCGCCCGCCCCGGCCGGGGCGGACGCTCAGTCCAGGACGGCGGTGGCCTCGACCTCGACCATGTGCTCGGGTACGTCCAGCGCCGCCACGCCCAGCAGCGTGGCGGGCGGGACCGGGGTGGTGCCCAGCTTCGCCGCGGCCCGGGAGATCCCCTCCAGGAGCAGGGGCATCCTGTCGGGGGCCCAGTCGACGACGTGGACGTTCAGCTTCGCCACGTCGTCGAAGGACCCGCCCACCCCGGCCAGGGCGGTGGCGACGTTGAGGTAGCACTGCTCGACCTGGGCGGCCAGGTCGCCCGCGCCGACCGTGTTGCCCTCGGCGTCCCAGGCGACCTGCCCGGCGACGAAGACCAGCTTCGAGCCCGACGCGACCGACACCTGCCGGTAGACGTCGATGGCGGGCAGTCCGTCGGGGTTCACCAGAGTGATGGCCATGTCAGTCCGTCTCCTCGTCCGGGCGCCCGTGGGCGCCCGTGGTCTCTTGCGGTTACCCGGAAACCGTAGGAGAGTCTGCGCTGACCTGGAAGAACGCACTTATAAGTGACTGGGGAACCTCATGGTGACCAAGCAGTTCGGGGACTCCCCCGAGGAAGCGGACCTGCGGCGCGCGGACACCCTGGCGCGGGAGATCTTCTCGGACATCGCCAACAAGTGGGCCCTGCTGATCGTCGAGGCCCTCGGTGAGCGCACCCTGCGGTTCGGCGAACTGCGGGACGAGGTCGAGGGTGTCAGCCACAAGATGCTCACCCAGAACCTGCGGATGCTGGAGCGCAACGGCATGGTCGAGCGGACGGTGCACCCCACCGTGCCTCCGCGCGTCGAGTACACCCTCACCGAGCCGGGCCGGGCCCTGCGCAAGGCGGTGGACGTGATGTGCGACTGGACCCACCGCCACCTCGGCCACATCGAGACCGCCCGCGGTCGATTCGATTCCTGACCGGGCCTCAGGCGGCCAGGGCGGCGGAAGTGGGGGGCGGTAGCGCCGTCCGTCATGCAGTAGTGCCTACGGGGCGTCGATTCGGTGTCGGCGCGAAACCGTGCAACGAGGATTCTCAGCCCCTCAGGGGAGGGAAAAGCGCAGCTTGACTCTCAAGCCAGGTTGACTGATTTCACACTCAATCCATAAGGCCCAGCGCAAGTCCAGCTCGCCGACTTTCCGACCTCCGCTGGTCTCACCCGTCAGACGGAATCCGAGCCCGAGGTGGAAACCTTCGGGGCCGCCCGTGCCCGGATGCCAAGTGGTGGTCAGGCGGGTGCCGCCGCGATGGCGGATTTCAGCAGCAACGGACTCGACCGCGAAGCGACCGTGACCTCGACCCTGCTCGCCGTCTGCGATGTTGAGCCGCCAGAGACCGGAACGGACGTCGGTGCCTGTGCCGTCGCCCTTCCAGTCGATGTCGAAGAAGGCCATGAGGAAACCGACAGGACGGTCACAGTCAAGGATGAGGCGGGGCCAAGCTGTGCCGGGATAGACGTATGCCTCGGCCAGAGATTTCACGACCGGAGCGACCAAGTGTTCCTGGTCCGGACGGACCCGCAGACCGATCGCCGCGTCGAAGTTGGCCGGGGTGATCTCCCGCGGACAGAGTGTGGTCATCATGCAAGATCGAATCTGATACTGGGGAAAGCCTTGCCCGTCTCGACGTAGTACTTGCGGACCAGCGGGCCGAATCCGTTCTGCGAGTCGCCCAGGATCATGGCCTTGACGACCTGAACGCTCTGCGCGTCATCGAACTCCCGAGATTTATCCTCGGTGTCGCCGGGAATCAACAGTCCCCACTCCGCCCGGGACTCCACCGTGGCGCTGACGTCCGGGTCGAAGCCCAGATAATAGCGGCGTCCGGAGTGCTCCTGCCCGAAGGCCAGGAAGAGGATCACATGAAAGCCGTTTCTGAACTTGCTTTCACTCCCGCCCACATGTCCGGCCGGACCTTTGATGACCACGGCACGGTCGGCCCTCAGCGCTCTGTCGATAGCGGCCCATTTTCCTTCGATATTAATCCCGTTCGACAGGCTCGAAGGAACGTGCGGTTCGCCTTTTCCAGGGCTCAACGAACCCCCGACCCTTTGAGCGCGCACCAGGCAGTCGTTGTCCGTCATTTTGTGGAAGCCCGAGTCGGTCGGCATCTGCAACCAGAACCTGAGGCGATCGAGGGCGGGGCCCGCCGTCGCATCCACCCCCCGCGAGATCCGGTCCCTGATGTCCTGGATCGTCGGTGTGGTCCGGTCGACGGCTTGAACGTACGCCTGCTCGATCATGAGAGATCCCCCCGCTCGGCTTCCTGGCTCCATAGTGGCGTACGGAACGTGTCTCCGGTAGAGCGGAGAGTGAACGCTTCTCACCGAGATCGCCTGGCGCTCAGGATGAGAGGCGTTCAGTGAGGAACGGAGACCGGGGGAGTCAGCCACGAGGCGCTCACACGGAACCCGCGCGTGCTGGGACGCGACGGCATGGTCGGGTGGACGGTGCGTCCACCGTGCCGCCACGCGTCGAGCACACCCTCACCGAGCCGCCGGAGGCCGCCCGGCGTGTGCGGCCGGGACCGGTGGTGGCCGGGCCCCGGTCCGGTTGCCGGGCGCCGGGCGGCGGCGTAGAAAGAAGAGGGGAGCGTGTCCCGGCGGGTCTCCGAGCGCGGCCGACCGGCGAACGCCGCGGTTCCGGGTGTCCGCTCCACCGGAGGTATCCCTCCCGGAAGGCAGTGACCATGCCCGAACAGGTCCAGATCGAGGAGCGGTACTGGGGATGGTGCACCTGGCGTCCCTGCCGCAAGACGCGTGTGGTGACGAAATGGCGCTACGACTTCTCCTTCGTCGTCGTCAGCTACCGGGGCATCCGCACCAGTTACCGGGGCTGCGAGTTCGGCAGGCGCTACGAGTGGAAACGCTGGGAGTTCAGCGGGCGGTTCGAGGACCTCACGCTGTACTTCGTCTCCATGTACTTCAAGAACCGGCTGTCCGACAAGGGGTCCTGCTCCTCGTCCGGGGTCGTGAGGCATCTCGCGAACGTCCTGGGGGACGACCCGGTCAAGACGCTGCGCGAGCACGCCACGGGGCGTGAACCACACGGGCGGGCGCCCCGGTGAGCTCGGCCGAGCCGACCTGACCAGCGGGCCGGCCTGTCGACGGCGGCCCGCTCAGCCGTGGGCGTCCCCCACACGGCGGCTCAGAAACCGGGACTCACGGGGCGCGGCGCAGCCCGGGTGCCGCTTCCGGCGGGCTCGGCGCGCCGGAGCCGCCATGGAACCGGACAGCCGGTCCGGGTCCCGCGTCGGCTCCGACCGGGGCTCACTCGACGAAGTGGTCGAACTCGCCGGCCTTGATGCCGTTTACGTCAGGTCCTGGTCGTAAGGGCCCAAGAAGCGCTCCCCGTTGAAGTGGATCAGATGCGTTGGGGTATCTGCGCACCAAACATCGGTCTCCCAGGCGATTTCCCTCAGGTATTTGCGCAGCTCGACCCGTGACGGCAGAGCGGAGATGAAGACCAGGCCAGCCGACGATCCTCGGAAAAGATCACTCAGCTCCCTATGCCTCTTGGCGTCCACCGGTCCGTGAGAAGACGCCGCCTCAATCAGAACGAGCCAATTTCGATCCCGGAGAAACACCACAACGTCCGGCATTTTTCCGTGCGAATCGACTTCTACGCCGAGCTTCGCGAGTGAATCTTTTTCGAAGATCGCCCACTTGTTTTCGGCGTCGCCGATATAAAGCACTTCCCCGTTGGGGGTGTATCGTTCGCAGAATTCACTTACGACCTGCGCGATCAGAGTGTTCTGGCCGCCGGGGCTGAGATCGACCTTCTTGCCACCGGGAAGCTGGACCGGGATCCTGTTCATTTCACGCTCACGCGCATACATGGCCCGGAGGCCAGGGCGCTCTTTGAGGTATTTCGCAAGCCGCTCATCGAACCCCTCTTGCCCGAACGACGTAATGAGACCAAAGGCAGCGGGCTCTATCTGATAGCACCAATTAGGCGAGTTGACCGGACGGTCGGGCTGGTCAGGATTCTGCACAACCAAGCCCGCATCGACGAATTGGTGCAACGTAAACCTGCGGATCGTCTCTCGGCTGTTTGCAGCGTAGTCCTTGCCGTAGACCTCGCGGAGCCACTTCATGATCTGGACAGTACGAAGCATGGACCGCTCGGCCTGCGTCCAGTCCTGGTCTGGCCCTAGCTCAAGGAGGGCCAGCAGCACATAAGCCGAGCGCTCGTTGGATCGCTCAGAATCGAAACCAAGCAGCTGGAGGAGCTGGCGCGCCTCACTAAGCCTATCTCCACGAGCTCCCCCATGAAACTCGATGCCGGTCTCCTCAGTCATTTAGTTTTGCCCCTGCTCCTAGATGTTTTGCTCAACGACTTCGTCGATCTTTTCCTGCCCCAGCCATACGCCGCTATCCCATTCCTCGCCCATCTTGCACAGCTGCTCACGACTGGGGTAGCGAAGACTCCTCAGGTCGGTGGCATTCACCTGGGTGTGTCCGCTGAACCTTCTAAGGAATCGATCCAGCAAGGTGGAGTTCAGCCACAAACAAAGACCACGCGCCATGTCCTTTGGCAGACCTTGCCCGTCGTCATGGAAGACATTTACGTGGTTCTCGAAGCCGATTCGCTCACATTCGATCAAGTCCGGATCAAATACAGCGGCAACCACGCGACGCTTCTCCTCTTTGGAAGAAAGTCGCTTCACGACAACGTAATGCCCGGACGGGAAGGTCATTTTCTCGGTGTCGGCAT
Organism: Streptomyces sp. ATLC9; assembly: GCF_057196705.1. Classification (NCBI taxonomy): domain Bacteria; kingdom Bacillati; phylum Actinomycetota; class Actinomycetes; order Kitasatosporales; family Streptomycetaceae; genus Streptomyces; species Streptomyces sp. ATLC9. Next base: position 7,486 of record NZ_JBXUOY010000034.1, read on the forward strand.
TAAGCATGATGGCGTTGTTCTTCTTCGCGCCGGGCACCGGCCAGGAAATACTCCCATCCCGCATGTGGAGCGGGTAAATCAGAGGAATCGCCCCTTCCACGGGATCGGGGCGCAAGTGTTCCTTGCTCCGGAAGTCGACTACGCGTCCTGTCGAAACCTGAAGGTTGACCTCAGGAAGTGTGACTGCAAGGCGCGAATGAGTTGCGGCCAACTGAGTGTCTTCCTCGTCGGCACTGATGTGAATGAAGTATTCAGGATCCGCCGGGTGCACCATCTCCTCGTATGGCACGACACGGCTGCGAATGTCTCCCGAATAACTATGACTCGTCGACACCGTCACGGGAGCGCGATCCGGAGAGTCCGCCCGAGTCGCCGAGAAAATCACGTTCTCCTGGAGCACGTCCGTGTCGGCGAATACTTTGTTCCGGGCTTCGAACACATGCACGCGGTCAATATGCATGCGATCAAGGAAGTATCTACGGAACGGGCGGAAGTAGGGGCCGTTGGAAAAACTGCGAGGAGTAATGGCCACCAGTTGCCCACCTGGCGCCAGAAGGTGAACGCCAAGGGCCATGAACGCCGAGTAGAGATTTGACGTCTCTGTGCATGTTGCCGCCACGGCCTTGCGTTCGCGCGAGCCAGCGGCGAGCTTCTTGTATGGCGGATTCATGATCACCAAGTCGAAGGGCTCACGGTCCTCGGCGAACAGACCCTCGGCCTGGGCAGCCCACTTGATGAAGTCGTCCTGCACAAGATTCGTCTCGACATGGCCACCCACCTCCCGGGCCGTGCTGGCGCAATCCTCAAGCGTGGCCACCAGGGCGTCGTGTAGCTGGGGGTCGATCTCACAGGCGGTAACACTGATACGAGCTCCGGGACGTAGCCGAAGGATTCGCCCCACTACAGACGCTGTAAGCGAGCCGACTCCAGCGCCAGGATCCAGAATGCGGACCGGCCTCGCCTCGTCCAGCCTGGTCAGAGAGGCAATGAAGTCTGCGGCAGGGGCCGGCGTGAAGTACTGCCCGAGCTTCGCGCGCTCCTTGGGGTCGAGTGACGCGGACGACACCTGTCTCCGCACTTCTGTTCGACCCACAAGATCTACTGGCGCTGCTGGTGCCTCTGTTGCCATAGACACAGCCTAGCCAGCGTGCTTCCCGCCTCGGCGGGCCTGTGGACAGAGGCATTGAGTTTTTTGTCTCAACGTGGGCTGCTTGTCAACAGGGTTGTAGGTCGCTGGCCAGTCATTCTGTGGAGGTGACGGCGAGTGCACGGATCAGTCACAGGGGGGTGCCGGGTGACAGAGGTGGGCAGCCAGCGGCAAGCCGTCGGCATCACCGTGACCGCCGAGACCTGGTATGTCTGGCTCGGGATCCGAGCGGGGGGGGGGGGGGGGGGGGGGGGGGGGGGCCCCCCCCCCCCCCCCGGACCGGGGCTCACTCGACGAAGTGGTCGAACTCGCCGGCCTTGATGCCCTTGAGGAAGGCGTCGAGCTTGGCGGGTGTGGTGACGACGATCTCGTCGGGCTTGCTGCTCTCGCGCATGAGGACGCGATCGCCGTCCCGTGCGATCTCGATGCAGTTGGGGCCTTCGCCTTCGGAGAAGGTCGCCTTGTGCCACTCGATGGGTGTGGACATGTCGGGCTCGCCTCCGGAGGAGTCAGTGTGTGAGGTGGTCGAGTTCGCCCGCCTTGGCGCTGAATATCAGTGCCCGCAGTGCGGCGGGCGTGGTGGCGATGGTCTGCCCGGGCCGCTCACTCTCGCGGAGCCGGATCGCCCCGGCGTCGGAGCGAAGCTCCACGCAGTTGTTCCCACCGTTCCCGCCGCAGAACGATGACTTCTGCCATGTGTTTTCCAGCATGTGCGTCCCTCTCACAGGTCGTGGATGATCCCGGCGATGAAGTTCCGCGAACTCCTGGCGCTCAGGGCGCGCCTCTCCATCTTGGAGAACATGTTCCGGTAGATGGCCAGGTGTTCCTCTGCGTCGAGGAAAACCGGTTCGAGCATCGAGTCGAGGTGCACGGTGTCGAGTTGAGGTACAGGCCCGCCCGCGTACAGCACGGCCTGGCCCGAACCGGCGAATCCGTCCGACTCGAAGGGAACCACCCGAAGCGTGAAGTTGGACCGGTCGGTCAGTTCCAGGAGACGTCTGAGTTGTGCCCGGGCTACGTCGCGCCCGCCGAACCTCATGCGTAGCGCGGCTTCGTGCACCAGAGCCTCGTACTCGAAAGGACTTCCCCGATCGAGGATCTTCGCTCGCTGTACGCGGTGCCCGACTCGGGCTTCGGCTTCTTTCCTGGGCATTCGGTGGGGAGCGCCGAATTTGAAGACCGCGTGTGCGTAGTCCTCTGTCTGAGCGATGCCGGGGATGTGCGCGATTTGGTACGTGCGCAGGTAGACCGAGTGGTGCTCCAGTTCTGCCACGTCGAGGAATCCCGGATGCAGAACATCTCGGTACTCCTCCCACCATCCTCTGGTCCGGTTGGTCGCCATGGCGACGAGTGCGTCGACGTACGCCTGGTCGTCGCACTTGTACGCGCCGGCGAGGGTGCGCACCCGGTCCGCGCTGACGCCGAAGCGGGCGGTCTCGACCTGGCTGATCTTGGTGTGGTCGATGCCGAGAGTCGCGGCGGCCTCGCGGGCGTTGTACCCGGCCGCCTCCCTCATCTTGCGCAGCTCGGTGCCAAGCCGCCGTTGCCGGGCGGTCGTCACTGTCCTCGGTGGCATGGCGACAGTCTGCCCTCTTACGAGTGAAGTGGTCCAAGGGGATCCACATGGATCCCCGCGAATCGGTAGTCATGTTTATCCCGAGTGTCCTATGGTCCTCGGTAGCGCAGCGTGAACACCAGTGAACCCGCAGTGCAGTTGGCCTCTCCTGCCCGCGTACCAGCACGGGTGGGGGAGGGCGGCCGAGCCACGGTGGTGGGCGCGCGTGCTCCGCAGACGAAACGCAAGCGAACGCGGACGAACCGCGTTGGGAGAAGACGCAGATGACCATGACCGCACCCGGAAGACCCGCCACCGCCGTCTACCGGCTGACCGCGCCCGCCCTGCCCACCACTCCGAGAGTCGCCCGCGACGCGGTCGCGGCGTGGCTGTGCGCCGCCGGGCACCACGGGCTGCTGGACACCGCACGCACGCTGGTCAGCGACCTGGTGACGAACGTCGTCGTGCACACCCGCGTACCCCACCTGTGGGTGGGGGCCGCCGTCACGCGGCTGGGCGCGGTCGTCTCCGTGTGGGACGGCGACCAGCGCGGGGTGCCCCGCCCGCGCCACGCGGCCGAGGACGAGACCGGCGGGCGCGGGCTGTTCCTGGTGGAAGCGCTCAGCCACGCCTGGGGCGTGAGCTGGACCGGAGGGGTGGAACCGGCCGGGAAACGGGTCTGGTTCGAGCTGCGCGCCTCGCGCGAGGGGCCGTGAACGCGATGGACTTCACCGCCCTGTGCCTGGGCGCGCTGATCATGACCGTCAGCGCGGCGCTGACCGGCTTCGCCGTGGCCGCAGCCCGCACCTGCGGCGGCGTCGGCGGTGTGTGGTGCGAGGCGACCGTCCTGGACGCCGACACCCACCGGGAGTGGCTGCTCGACTGCCACCGGGCCCGCAACCCCCGCCGCGCCCTGCGCTGGATACGCGCCCGGGCCCCGCGCCTGGCCGACCGAATCGACCCGCCCCCGGACGCGCCCTGGGCCGCGCCCGGCACCATCCGCCCGTACGAGCCCGGCCGCCCGTACGAGCCGTACGACCCCGGCGGGCCGGACCCGGCCGCCGTCCTGCGTCACCGCCCCTTGGAGGGAATCGCGCACCGCGACGCCCTGCGGGTCCTGGAGGACGGCGGCCTCTACGTCCTGACCGCGCCGGACGGGGACGGCCTGCGCTACCGGCTCTCCGCCCGCGCCCTGCGCCGGAACCCTCCGGGCCGGACCGGCCGGGTCGGCAGACCCAGCCGGTCCAGCCCGTCCGGCAGGGCGGCCGTCACCAGCGGACCGCTCTGAAGTCCACCGGTGGGCAGACGCCGTCGGCCCGGTCGCGCGGCTCGCGCAGCACGACCGAGCGGCCGCCCTCCTCGCCGATCAGACCGGGCGCGAACTGCCGCGCCACGTCGCAGTTCGTGCACCGCCCGTCCACCCGCCAGCCGTCCGCCAACCGCTGCTCGCCCATGTCCGCCCCTCTCCTCGGCGCGTCCGCCTGCCGGCCGCGCCGCCCCAGGGGTATCCCACGCCCTGCGGCCGGGGAAAGGGGACGGAGGTCCCGCGAAACCGGGGGACGGTCCGGTCGTTGGCCTGTACGGGCCGGGCTGTGGCCGGAAAACCGGCTTACGGCGGCCGTCGGGCGGAGATAACCCGGAGGGGGATTCCGCCCCCCTGAAGCGAAGGGGGAGTCATGACCATGACATTATTATCCGGTGAGCGCACCGGGGCGGGCCTGTCCCTGGACAGGCCCGAGGACAGGTTCCCGCTGGACCGGGGAGCCGCCCCGGAGCTGCCTGATCTGACGGGCCACCGGGGCCCGGCGCCGCTGGCCTTCCGGTTCCTGACCGCCACCACCGGTTCGGGAGGTGTGCTGCCGCAGGACATCGCCTACGACGAGGAGACCCAGACCGGTGTCTACCAGGGCCTTCCGCCGGGTGTGTTCATGACCAAGAACCCGCCGAAGACCTTCGGCCCCACCGAGCCCACCGGCCAGATGGACGCACCGGACGACCCGGGCCCGAGTGACGACTGACGGCCGGTGACCGACGACGGACGGCTCGGGACGACCGCGCCCGGGAGGGTCCTGGTGCTGGCGGGCCGCTTCGACCCCACCGCGGACCTGGTGGTCGAGGAGCTGAACCGGCGTGCCGTACCCGTCTTCCGCACCGATGTCGCGGACTTCCCGCTGGGGCTGTCGCTGGCCGCGCGCCTCGGCGGGAGGCCCGGGGAGGGCGGACGGACCGAGGAGGGCGGGCACGCGGCCGGGAAGGCGTGGAGCGGCACACTGCGCACCGGGCGCCGGACGCTGGACCTGCGGGACGTGCGCAGCGTCTACTACCGCAGGCCCGCCCGCCCCCGCTTCCCCGAGGGGATGTCGCCGGACGCCCGCAGGGTGGCCGAGCGGGAGGCCCGGCGGGGCTTCGGCGGGCTGCTGGCGGCGCTGCCGGTCCGGTGGCTGCCGCCCCCGGGCAGAGCGGCCGACGCCGAGTACAAGCCGCTGCAACTGCGCGTCGCGGCCGAGTCCGGCCTGTCCGTGCCGCGCACGCTGATCACCAACGACCCCGGTGCGGCCAGGGAGTTCGGCGAGGAGGTCGGCGGCCGGGTGGTGTTCAAACCCTTCACGCCCGTGCGCGGCGCCGTCGGCGGTAGGTCGGCGGCCGTCTACACCAACGTCGTCGGCCCCGCAGAGCTCGGCCACCCGGACGTCGCCACCACGGCGCACCTGTTCCAGGAATGGGTGCCCAAGGCGTACGAGGTGCGGCTGACGGCCGTCGGCGGGCGGCTGTTCGCCGCCGAGATCCACGCGGACTCACCGGCCGGACACGTGGACTGGCGCAGCGACTACGGCAGTCACAGATACCGGCTGTGTGAGCCGCCGCCGGCCGTCGCGGCAGGAGTACGCCGGATGATGGACACCCTCGGCCTGCCCTACGGCGCGTTCGACTTCGTCGTCACCCCCGAGGGGCGATGGTGCTTCCTGGAGATCAATCCGAGCGGGCAGTTCGGTTTCGTGGAGCAGGCGACCGGGCTGCCGATCACGGCCGCCGTCGCCGACTGGCTGGAAGGGAAAGGGATGTGAGAGCGCACGGGGGCGACGAGCGTGAGGAGCGCGCGGAGCACACAGAGCGCGCGGAGCTGGCCGAGGCGCGGGTCGGCATGGTGCGGCGGATGGACGAGGGCGGTGTGGTGCTCTCCTCGCGGCTGGCCGGGGTCTTCCTGAACGTGCCGCGCCACCGGTTCGTCCCGGTGTTCTACCGCCGGGACGGCGAACGCTTCCTGCCCTGCCGCCGCGGGGACGGGGACACCGGCGGGTGGGCGGCGCGGGTGTACGCGGACGACTCCCTGATCACCGAGGTGGACGGGCTCCACGCGGAGGACGCGGGGGAGCGGGCCGTCACGGGCGTGCCCACCTCCTCCTCGACCGCGCCGAGCCTGATGGCCGACATGCTCGACGCGCTCGACGCCGAGCCGGGCGCGCGGGTCCTGGAGGTCGGCACGGGCACCGGCTACAACGCGGCGCTGCTGTGCCGGCTGGCGGGTGCGGAGAACGTGGTGACCGTGGACGTCTCCGAACGCCTCACCGCCGCGGCGCGGGAGCGGCTGGACGGCCTGGGGCTGTCGCCGGTGGTGGAGACGGCCGACGGCGCGGCGGGCGCACCGGGGCACGCGCCGTTCGACCGGATCATCGCCACCTGCTCGGTACGGCGCGTGCCCGCCGCCTGGACCGACCAGTGCGCGACGGGCGGGATCATGGTGGTCCCGCTCAAGGGGACGCTGGCCGGAGGAGTGCTGGCCCGGCTGACCAAGCTCGCGGACGGCACGGCCGCCGGACACCTCCTGCACACCCCGGCCGCCTTCATGCCGCTGCTGTCCGGCCCCCGCCCGGCACCGTTCCCCTCCGGCCCGGAGGACGGGCGCGGCCGGGAGACACCGCTGACGGGCGGTGTGCTGGACGACTGGACGTTCTCCTTCTTCGCCCAGCTCCACCTGGGGCCCGTCGTCGAACGCGAGTACCGCCGTGCCGCCGACGGCACCCGCACCACCGTCCTGCACGATCCCGCCGACGGCTCCCGCGCGCGGGTGACCGACCACGGGGACGGGCGTGCCGGCGCGGCGGTCTCCGCCGCCGGGCCCCGGGACCTGTGGGCGGTGGTCGAGCGCGCCCACCGGCGGTGGCGGGAGCTGAACCGGCCCCGCCGCGAGTGGTTCACCGTCCGCGTCACGCCCCGGGGCCAGACCGTGTCCTACGCCTCCCCCGACGGCCGCACCCATACCTGGGAGCTGTGAGCGTCCGGGCGTGGCGGAGGCCGTGCACCGTGTGGTCGTCGTCATGCCACCGACCGTAGGAACGGTCCCCGGCCATCCGGCGCGCCCCGGCTTCCCAACCGGCCAGCACGTCACCGCATTCTCCGGGCGACCTGCGGTCAGATCAGAAGAGGCTGTTGTGCTTGGCCCAGGTGATGAAGCCCCCGCGGGGAAACGGGTAGCGAATGCCTGTGTCCAGAAGGGCGTCGACGAGGGCGGTCGCGGCATACTCGGTGACCCGGCCATCCTTGACCGGCTCGGCGACGACACGCAGAGAACCCCACACCTGGAGGCCGGCGTTGCGCGCGGCGCGCCGGGCGTCGCGATCATCGATGACAGGTAGCGCGCCATGGACATCGGCCCAGGCCAGGACCGTCGCCTCTCCTTGATTCGAATCCTGTCCGGAGGCCCGCCCCATCCATGTGAAAAGAGCGGTGATCTCCTTCAAGCCGTCGACATGCACCATTTCAAGCCAGTCCAGGCCGGCCACGGGGAGACCATGATGCTTGATCTCGTCAAGGACCGCGGCTGTGGTGATGTGCCTCCGAGGCATCCCCCGCCACTGGGCGGAGATGTCCGCCAAGGGATCGACCTTGTCCGCCCTGATGGCATGGAGGGAGTGGCGAGGCGTCCCAGACAAGCACCTGTCCACACGGAGTGCCCGCTTCGGAGTCCCCTGTCACGGCAGGTCGTCCTCCCAGTCCTGGCTGGGAAGATCTTCTTCCGTGATCACACCGTAGAGCAACTCGACAGCGCGTGCCGCCGTGATCGCGCCATTGCTCCACGCGGACAGCGCGGCACGGCGCCACTGTGCTCCCGTAGTCCCCATAACCAGGTCGGGTACCGGCTCGCTGCCGTACAGGGCCAGAAAGTCCCCCTTGGTGGGGGTGTCCGCCCGGAGGCGTCGGGCGGCCGTGGCGTCGACAAGGCCCAGTCGGCGGGCACGCGCCACGACAGCGGACCATGAGATGCGGTACGCGGCCGCGATCCTGATCAGAGTCGAGCGGGGGGCCTCACCGTTTCCCGTCCCTTCGTGCCAGAGACGACGGAGATCAGTCTCCGGCAACAGGAACTCCCCGGCGAACCGGTCGATGCACTGTTCGCGCTCGTCCCGGCTCGCCGCGACTCCGGCGTCACTGTGGTAGTCGTCCTGCAGGAGATGGTGCCCCAGTTCGTGAACAGCGGTCCGGCGGAGCCGGCCTGGGGGGAAACGGCCGCTGATGACAGCCACGCCGTATCCGCTCAGCAACAAGGAGGCACCTTCGGCGGCTTCGTCCACCACGGTCAGGTACAGCCCCAGCCGCTCCAACACGCTGGTAAGAGGACCGAGCGGCCCGGAAGGGACCCCGGCGGTCGTCCGGGCGGCACGGGCCAGACGGAGAGGATCCACCGGTCCGGCTCCCCTCGCGACACGCGGGTCCATACCCGGTGGGGTGAGGAAACCGTGCTCGACCAGCCATTCGGCGTTGCGCGCGTGCTCCTCCAACCGGACATCCAGCCTGTAGCGCTCGCGCGAGGAGGTGTTGGCGTTCGGCTCCAGCGCCGTGCGCCGGGACACCAGGGCAGCCGGTGGCCGTGACACCAGATGCGCGGCCGACACATCCAGCACCTTCGCGAGACGGAACAGCTCCAAGGCTGTGATACGCCGTTCCCCGGCCTCCATGCGCACCACCGCGGTGCGATCCACTTCCAAGTGCTTGGCCAGTTCACCCTGGCTCATTCCTGCGGCTTCACGAGCTTCGGCGACTCTTTCCCCGATCTCGCTCCAGCTCTGCGCGGTCTCCATGTGTGTGAGTTTCGCGCACCCTCCTGTGTGCGCATGGGAAGCGTGTGGTTGCCGATGACGTACGGAGCAGCTCCGGCCGCGCACACCGAGGTTTGGGGCCGCCGGTGTCCGGGAGCCCGGCCTACGCGCCGGAGGGGAGCTCGAACTGGCCGGGGTAGGGGAAGTAGTCCTCCAGGAAGGTGCGGACGCGGGTGGCGACCGCCTCCCGCTCCTCGTCGGGGACGTCGACGTCGTTGAGGCAGAAGAAGTCGAAGCGGCGCGTGCTCGCCAGCTCCGCCAGCTTCTCCTCCGCGTCGTCCCGGCCGATGTCGACGTAGCGGAAGCTGAACTTGCCCGGGACCGCGCGGCCGGTGAGATAGGCGTAGTGGTGGTGGAACGTGGCGCCCATGGCGATGTCGGTGGTGGCGCGGAACCGGGACCGGCTGGTGCGCTCGACGTCCTGCGCGTACTTCTCCTCGATCTCCCGCATCACCGCGCGGATCTGGGGGTGCGGGGTGTGCATGAACTTGTTGGTGATGAAGCGGCCGTGGGACTCCAGCAGGAGGCGGCGCACGTTCTTCCCGGCCGAGTTGGGTGCGGGCTCGTCGGGGTGGGGGTCGCCCAGGCCGAGCTGGAACGGGGAGAAGGGCAGGCGGGCGATGCCGTTGCCGTGGAAGAACCGCCCGGCGGTGACGGGGCGGCCGACGAAGACGTCGTCGTTGAAGTAGAGGTAGCGCTCGGACAGCCCCGGTATGCGGTGCAGCTGGGTGCCTATCGCGTGCGAGTTGAAGACCGGCAGGGCCTCGGGGGAGCGGAAGATCTCCTTGTGATCGACGACCGTGATGCCGGGGGCCGCGGTGTTCAGCCAGGCCGGCGTCTGCCCGTCGGTGACGACGTAGACGTGCCGGACGAAGTCGGCGTACATCCGCAGGGAGCGCAGCGAGTACCTCAGCTCGTCCTGGCTGGTGTAGCGGGAGGCCCCGGTCTCCCGGCTGGTGCGGGTGTTGCCGGAGCGGTAGGACTCGCGCTTCGCGCTCAGCTCGGGGTCGGAGCCGTCCACCCAGGTGTAGACGACGTCGACGGGGAAGTCGATCTCGTCGTGGCGGGCCGCGGTGAAGACGGGGAAGGTGGGCAGGGAGCGGCCCCGCACCGCCGTCTCGGCGGGCTCGCGCACGCTTTCGGGCAGGATCTCGCCGACCGGGTTGAGGCGGGGGGCGACCAGGGAGTCGGCCAGTACGTCCGCCGGGGCCTGGGTGCGGAGCGCGGCGAGCCGCTCGGCGGCGTCCTCCCTCTCCAGGAGCCTGGCGCCCTCGCGCCAGAACTCCACCTCGCAGGCGTACCGCAGATCGCCGAGCAGCCGGCCGGAGGGGCCCAGCAGCAACTCGCCGAAGCGGATGACGGACCGGCGCTTGAGGTCGGTGGGCAGGGCGCCGTCGGCGTAGAGCACGGCCGTGGCCGGCAGGTCCTCGCGGCCGGGCCGGGCCGCGTACAGCGGGCGCGTCCCGTACAGCTCGCGCAGGGCGGTCAGGAACGCCTTGCGGTCGGAGAGCCGCACGCCCAGGACGTACCCGGTGTGCGAGTGGGAGGGGACGAGGAAGTGCTCCAGGCCCGCGTGCTCCAGCGCGTCGGCGACCAGCCCCAGGTTGTGCGCGGCGGCGCCGGCGGCGGTGAAGTCCGTGACGGTGCGGCCGTAGAAGGTGTGCTCGCCGAAGGTGAAGGAGCGCAGGTCCGGATCGGCGCCGAGCATCGCCCGGCGCCGATCCTCGATCCGCTCGGCGCGTCTGCGGGCGGCCTCCCGCTCCTTGGCGACCCGGCGCTCCTCGGCCCGCCGCGCGCGCACCGGGGCCGGAAGCAGGCGTTCTCCCACGTTCTTCGGACGCGACGGCATGCGTGTACCCGTACCTTTCGGAGTGCTGCCCGCCCGCCGCTGTGCGCGGGCCCCGGATGGTTAGCGCACGCGTACGACCTGCGAGCGAAGGTGCGGTAATGAACGCATGAACTTTCAGGGGTTGTCAAAGTGCCCCGGGGCCGCCGTGTCCCCGGCCGTCGGGCACGGGCACACGGCGAAGCGGTGCCCACCCGCCGGGACGGAGGGGCACCGCTTACGTGTACGGGGCGGACGGTCCGGGTCCGGTCCGGGCTACGCGCCCCTGGGCTCCTCCAGGCGCGGGAAGAGCACCGGGCCCTTGGTGACCCGGGTGCCGGCCGGGAGCAGGCCCCAGGCGCCGGCGTCCTGGACGCGCTGGTCGGCCAGGGTGCCCAGCGCGGGCTCCGCCCCCAGCGAATCCCACAGCAGGCCGGAGGTGCGCGGCATCACCGGGTTGAGCAGAACGGCGCAGGCGCGCAGCGACTCGGCGGCGGTGTAGAGGATCGTCGCCAGCCGCTCCTGGGCCTCGGGCGAGGTGTCCTTGGCGACCTTCCACGGCTCCTGCTCGGTGAGGTAGCCGTTGACCTGCTTGACGAAGTCGAAGACCGCCGCGATGCCGCCCGCGAAGTCCAGCTCGTCGCCGATGCGCCGGTCGGCCTCGGCCACGGCCCTGGCCATGCCGTCCCGGATCGCCTGCTCGGCCTCGCCGTCGGCCTTGGACTCCGGCAGCAGCCCGTCGAAGTACTTGTTCACCATGGCGGCCAGGCGGGAGGCGAGGTTGCCGTAGTCGTTGGCCAGCTCGCTGGTGTAGCGGGCGGAGAAGTCCTCCCAGGAGAAGGAGCCGTCCTGGCCGAAGGCGATGGCGCGCAGGAAGTACCAGCGGTAGGCGTCCACGCCGAAGTGCTCGGTGAGCTGCTGCGGCGAGATGCCCGTCAGGTTGGACTTGCTCATCTTCTCGCCGCCGACCATCAGCCAGCCGTTGGCGGCGATCCTCCCCGGCAGCGGCAGGCCCTGCGCCATCAGCATGGCGGGCCAGATCACCGCGTGGAAGCGGAGGATGTCCTTGCCGACCAGGTGGACGTCGGCGGGGAAGGTCTCCTCGAACTTCGCCTGGTCAAGGCCGTAGCCGACGGCGGTGGCGTAGTTCATCAGGGCGTCGATCCACACGTAGATCACGTGCTTGTCGTCCCAGGGGATCTTCACGCCCCAGTCGAAGGTGGAGCGGGAGATCGACAGGTCCTCCAGGCCCTGGCGGACGATGTTGACGACCTCGTTGCGCGCCGACTCGGGCTGGATGAACTCCGGGTGCCTCTCGTAGTGCTCCAGGAGCTTCGGCCCGTACTCGGAGAGCTTGAAGAAGTAGTTCTCCTCCTGGAGCATCTCCACGGGCTTCTTGTGGACCGGGCAGAGCTTCTCGCCCGCCCACGCACCCTCGCCGTCCAGCAGGTCGCCGGGGGACTTGTACTCCTCGCAGCCCACGCAGTACGGGCCCTCGTACTCACCCTGGTAGATCTCGCCCTTGTCGTACAGGTCCTGCACGAACTCCTGGACACGGGCGGTGTGCCGCTGCTGCGTGGTGCGGATGAAGTCGTCGTTCGCGATCTCCAGGTGCTCCCAGAGGGGCTTCCACGCCTCCTCCACGAGCCTGTCGCACCACTCCTGGGGGCTGACCCCGTTGGCGTCGGCGGTGCGCATGATCTTCTGACCGTGCTCGTCCGTGCCGGTGAGGTACCACACCTTCTCGCCGCGCTGGCGGTGCCAGCGGGTGAGCACGTCGCCTGCGACGGTCGTGTAGGCGTGGCCCAGGTGCGGAGCGTCGTTGACGTAGTAGATGGGGGTCGTGACGTAGAACGCCTTCGCCCCCCGCTGCTCTTTTCCAGTGGCCGCCATGGGAGAAATCCTAACGGCCCGGGGCCGTGCCGCCGGTCCGGATATCGCCGCGCGCGGGGGCGCCGGGACGGCCGGGGGAAGGGCGGGGGAGGGGGCTGCCGGCACCGGGCGCGCAGGTGCGGCGACCGTAAGGATCCGGCCACGGCGGACGCGCCGGCGGCCGCCGGGCGGCCTGCCGATTCCACCGGTCGGATTCACCCCGCGTTCACCGGTCGGTCGCCCCCCGTCGTGCCCGCGCGCCTAGCGTCCCGACACGCGTAGACACGGAGCATCCGGAGGGAACCATGCGCAAGCTGCTGCCGCTGATCGGTTCGCACCCCGGCGGGAGATCCGCCATGACCTGCCGCTACCGCTGCGGCGACGCCTGCTTCCACGAGGTGCCCAACAACAGCGGCAACGAGTACGCCGGCGACGTCATCGCCGCCGCCCTCTCCCGCCGCTCGGTGCTGCGCGCCGGCGCCGTCGTCGGCGCCACCGCCGCCGCCGGGGCGGCGGTCGGTATCGGCCAGGCGCCCGGCGCCGCCGCGAAGCCCTCCGCCGTACCGGGCAAGGGCTGGGAGAAGGAGCACGGCAAGATCCGCGGGGCGGCGCGCGGCCTGCGCTTCGCGCCCGTCGCGCCGAACACCGCCGACGCGGTGACCGTCCCCGAGGACTACGCGCAGAACGTCGTCATCCGCTGGGGTGACCCGATCCTGCGCGGCGCGCCCGCCTTCGACCCGGAGAAGCAGAGCGCGAAGGCGCAGGCCGGCCAGTTCGGCTACAACAACGACTTCCTCACCCTGCTGCCGCTCAAGGGCGAGCGCGGGCGCCAGGTGCTCTTCGCCAACCACGAGTACACCGACGAGGAGCTGATGTTCCCCGGCTACGACGGGGACAACCCCACCCGCGAGCAGGTGGAGATCGCCTGGGCCGCGCACGGCCTGTCCGTCGTCGTGGTGGAGGAGGACCGCCGCACGGGGAAGCTCACGGCCGTTCCCCGCCACCACCTCAACCGCCGTTTCACCGCCACCAGCGAGTTCCGCCTCACCGGCCCGGCCGCCGGGTCCGACCTGCTGAAGACCTCCGCCGACCCCACCGGACGCACGGTGCTGGGCACCCTCAACAACTGCGCGGGCGGCACCACTCCCTGGGGCACGGCGCTGTCGGCCGAGGAGAACTTCAACCAGTACTTCGGAGGCGCCGCCTCCGTGACCGACCCGGAGGTGAAGGCCAGGCTGGCCCGCTACGGCATGAGCGGCGGCGCCTCGGGACGCAAGTGGGAGCGGTTCGACGACCGCTTCGACCTGACCGAGGAGCCCAACGAGGCCAACCGCTTCGGCTGGGTCGTCGAGGTGGACCCGTACGACCCCGACTCCGTGCCGCGCAAGCGCACCGCGCTCGGCCGCTTCAAGCACGAGGCCGCCGAGCCCCGCCTGACCGCGGACGGCCGCCCGGTCGTCTACATGGGCGACGACGAGCGCTTCGACTACTTCTACAAGTTCGTCTCCTCCAGGCGGATGGCCAAGGGCGACAGCCGCGCCGCCCGCGAGCACAACCTCACGCTGCTGGACGAGGGCACCCTCTACGTGGCGAAGCTGACCGGCGACAGCCCGGCCGACCAGATCGACGGCAGCGGGAAGCTTCCCTCCGACGGCGAGTTCGACGGCTCCGGCGTGTGGATCCCGCTGGCCACCGGCGACACCTCCCACGTCCCCGGCATGAGCGCCGAGGAGGTCTACGTCTTCACGCGCCTGGCCGCCGACAGGGTGGGCGCCACCAAGATGGACCGTCCCGAGGACGTCGAGCCCAGTCCGCGCACCGGCCGCGTCTACGTCGCGCTGACCAACAACTCCCAGCGCGGGGTCGGCTCCAACCCGGCCGCCGACGAGGCCAACCCGCGCAACGCCAACAGGCACGGCCAGGTGCTGGAGCTGGCCGAGCACTGGGACGACCCGGCGGCCGACGGCTTCGCCTGGCGCCTGTTCCTGGTCTGCGGCGACCCGGAGGACCCCGCCACCTACTTCGCCGGCTTCCCCAAGGACCAGGTCAGCCCGATCTCCTGCCCGGACAACCTCGCCTTCGACGCCTACGGCAACCTGTGGATCTCCACGGACGGCAACGCGCTGGGCTCCCACGACGGGCTGTTCGGCGTGGCCACGGCCGGCGAGCGGCGCGGTGAGGTGCGGCAGTTCCTCACCGTCCCGGCCGGGGCCGAGACCTGCGGTCCGATCATCCAGGACCGGCGGGTGCTGGTCGCGGTGCAGCACCCGGGCGAGGTGGACGGCGCCAGCTACGAGCAGCCCGCCTCGGCCTGGCCCGACGGGCCGGGAAGGGTGCCCCGCCCGTCGGTCGTCTCCGTCTGGCGCGAGGACGGCCGCGGCATCGGCGCCTGAGCGCGGCGCGGCGCGGCACGGCCCCGGCGTCCGAACGCCGGTCCGGCGGTCCGGCCCGGTCCAGTCGCCGGGCCGGGCCGGACCGCCGACTTTTGATGACTTGACATGTACTTGTGTGTGCGGGTCGGGACGGGGAAGAAGGGAGTGAGGAAGCCGACCCGAAAGGGTGAAGTCATGGAGATAACCGGCATCATCACCGCGATCATCATCGGCGTCGTCGTCGGTGTGCTGGGGCGGCTGGTCCTGCCGGGCCGCCAGCGCATCGGTGTCCTGTGGACGATCGTGGTCGGTATCGTCGCCGCCCTGATCGGTACGTTCATCGCGGCCGGGATCGGTGTCGCGGACACCGGCGGCGTCGACTGGATCGAGCTGTTCATCCAGATCGGCCTGGCCGCGGCGGGTGTCGCCGCCGTCGAACGCGCCAAGGTCCGCGCCTGACGGACCTCCTGCCCGCCAGGCCCCCGCGCCCGGCGCCTTCGAGCAGCACCGGCCCGGCGGAAGGGCGGCCCCCACAGCCGCCTTCCGCCGGGCTCTCGGCCGTCCCGGACCGGGCCCCACCCGGTCCCGCGGACAGCCGGGAGACCGGGGGCGGTGCGTGCCCCGGTCTCCGCCGCCTCCGGCGCGACGGCCCCGCCCGGCTCCGTCCGAACCCGCCGGGCGGGGCCGGCTCCCTCACCCCGGAGCCGGTGTCCGATCCGGGCTCAGCCCGTGTGGTGGTCCCGCTGGAAGAGCGCGGCGTGCTCCAGCACGTCCTCCATCGGGTCGTCGATCTGCCCGGTGGAGATCAGCGCGACGGTCGGCCCGTTGTGCGACCCGCGGTGCGTCTCGTCGGCCCACGCCGACGCGGCACCACCCGGCAGCGCGACCGCCATCACGGCCGCCCCCGCCGCCACCACGCACCCGCGCGTCGTCAGGTTCCGCCTCACCGTGCTTCTCCCCTCGTTCCTCATCCGCTCACGGCCGTCCGCCGTGCATATCTGCCGGTGAGCGGAAAAGTTACGAACGGACTGTGGATCTGTCCTACGGCGTCCAGCGGCGCGCCCCGTCGCACGCCCCCGGGCGTGCGGGGCGGGCGCGGGCGGGGCGGGACGCGGGGCCCGTTCGGCTCTCACGGCCGCCGGCCCGCGCGCCGGCCCCGGGCGAACGCCGTCGCCCCGGCGCCGAGCCGTTGGAGGGTGAGCGGACGGCCGGGGTGTGACCGGGCTTGCCGGTGGCTTCTTCCGGGAAGAACGCGAGGGGAAAGTGCGGGGGAAGGAGCGGAATTCTGTATTCCACACCAGGCGATGCCGGTGATGTTGGCGGGATTCCGTCGGGCACCCTCGTGCGGCGACTCATCGATGTGCTGCACTGGCTGTCGGTTTAAGGGGGAGGCGGGGTGGATATGCGCCTGATGACGGCCGTGCGGGTGGGAACGTCTGTCGTCTCGGGCGTGCTGATCGGCCTGTGGGTGAACCTCTTCACCGACCAGCTCTCGGAGCACGGCTACTTGACCGCCTCGATAGGGTTGGGGTGGGGCAATTTCCCGCTGTTCCTCGGGATTGCCTCCCTGGCGGTCGGTGAGGGCTTCGTGCGGAGGCAGCAGATGCTTGAGCGGGACGATTTCGTGCAGCGCTACGAGTTGCTGCGGCTGCGGCAGCGGCGAATCCTGGAAAGCACCCTGCGGATCATGTGCGAGCTCGTCTCCAGGACGTTGCAGGTGACCTGCAACGCCAGGTACTTCGTGGCCGAGCGGGACGAGGACGGCCGCCACTACCTCAGGCAGGACCGTGATCTGGCGGTGCTGAACATCAGCATGCCGCGCGAGTACGGGTTCACCCGCGTCTACGTCGACACTCCTCATATCGTGAGCGGCCAGGCGTACCGGGAGCGCGTTCCGCTCTACCAGGAGCTTCCGGTGGACCACAGCAATCTGTACGACCCGGATGTGAGCCGCATGATCGAGCCGCAGCAGAGGTGGGTGCTGGCATGCCCGGTACTCCGGCTCGACGCGGCCACCAACAGTCACGTCCACGGCCGGACACCGCACGGCGTCATCGTCTTCTACGGCACCGAGGTCCCGTCCGGCCCCGGTGTCGCCGACCGTGTCCGGGACAGCCTCGACTACACACAGCAGTTCGCCGAACAGATGTCGCACATTCTCAACATGCTGGAGCTTTCTACCGCATCGGAGATGGCCGGTGAAGGAGATACCGCAGGAGCTGCCTAGATCGGTCTGCTTACGGGTGACGCGCAGATGCAATGTCGCCTGCGCCTTCTGCCAGGCACCGCCCACCAGCAGAAGTGAGCTGTCCGTGCGGGAGATCGGCGAGATCTCCCGTTTTTTCGCGTCCGGTGGCGCCCGGTCGGCGAAACTCGCGGGAGGTGAGCCGACAGTCCGGGAGGATCTGCCCGAGATCATCGCCGCGGTCGCCGGCGCCGGGCTCAGGCCCGTGGTCACCACCAACGGATTCGCCGTGTCCGCCCGCACCCTGGATGCCTGCGCGGAGTACGCGGGTGAGTTCAAGTTCAGTATCCACCGGCCGTCCGCCGAAAACGACCGGGTGCTCCGCCGGAAATCCTTCGGTGATATCGAGAGAAACCTCGCGGAGGTGGTGCGCAGGGAAATCGGATTATCGATTAATTCAGTGGTGACTCCGGGCGGCCTGGGTCTCATGGAGGAAATGGCGGGTTTCTCTTGTGAACGGGGCGCACGAAAGATAAGTTTCATACCCGTGGTGTCCCGGGGGCGTGCCAACGGAAAGCAGGAGTTCTCGTTCCGTTCCGGGGAACTGGACGAGGTGCTCCGCCGTGTGCGGGAACTGGCGCAGACGTACCGAGGGCGTATGGACGTGCGCTGTATCGACATCAGATCCCGGGACTACTGGATCGTGGAGAACGACGGGTCGCTGTGGATCGAGCGAGCCACCGAGGACGCCGACGTGCGTATCTGCGGAAAGGAATCCCTGATGTCCACCTGTAGCACGCGCCCCGGGGAGGCGGGATGACGGCCCGGGAGATCGACGAGGGGATGCTGAGGTGCCTGCGGCTGGCCCGTGGGGCGGCGCTCTCCGGAAACTACGGGCTGGGGGCGGTGGTGATCCGGGACGGCGTGATCCTCGGGGAATCGGGCAGCGGACTCGTCCAGGGTCACGACCCGACCGCGCACCCGGAGGTGCAGGCCATCCGCCGGGCGGCCGAGCGGGTCGGCTCGCGCTACCTCACCGGCGCCTTCCTGCTGACGACGCTGGAGCCGTGTCCGATGTGCACCGCCGCCGCGATCTGGGCCAGGATGCGCGGCATCGCCTTCGGCGCCACTCAGGAGGACGCCCGGAACTGGGCGGTCGAGCACCCCGACGCGACGTTCACCTGGCGGCAGATCGACCTCCGTGCCCGCGATGTGGTCCGGTCCGGGCACCCGCGGCTGGAGGTGCACGAGGGGGTCCGCCGGGACGAATGCCTGGAACTCTTCCCCCTCACCGCCCGGCAGGCCGCCCGGCAGGCCCCCGTGGGCGGTGCGGCGGGGCGCCGCTGAGGCGGGTGGTCCCGGACGTGTGTGAGCGGCCCGCCCCGGGCGGGGCGGGCCGTGGTGCGTGCGGACGGGCGCCGGGTGTGCCGGTCAGCTCGGCCAGTGGGTCCAGCTGGAGCAGCCCACGTGGTCCTCGCAGACCCGGAACTGCTTGATGCGGGAGTTGTAACTCGCCCACGGGCCCCAGTTCCCGTCCGCGCCGTTGCCGTCCCACTGGGAGACGTGGGCGCCGTTGGCCAGGTAGGCGTCGGCGTAGACGCCGTTGCCGTCGCGCTCGCCGTCGTAGGCGCGCATCGCGTAGGCGGTCGCCTGGGCGGCGTCGCTGCCGTGGTAGCGCGTCACGGCCGCCGACGCGGACGTGGCGGTGGTGAGGGCCAGCAGGAACGCGCCGCCGAGCACGGCGGCCGTACGTGCGGCCCTCCTCGTGGTCCCGGTCGTCCTGGTCATGTTTCCCCCTTGCGGTCGGTGCGGTTCACACGGGCCGGGCAGCCCGCTCCTCCGAGTCTGGTAAGGGGATGTGTCGACTTCTCGCTTTTGGTCGTGAACAACGCGAAAGGGGCATCGGGGGAACACGGTTGCGGACGCCTGAGGGGGAGCGGCTATGCGCGGGCGCAGTCGCGGCAGGCGCGGGCGGAGGAGGCCACCACGGTGTGGAGCACCGTGGCGAGGACGCCCGCGAGCGCGACCGCCGGCCAGTTCTCCGACAGGGGGGAGGAGACGGCGAGGGTGAGCGCGGAAACGCCCAGGCAGACGCCGGCCGTCGTGCCGGTCCAGGCGGTCGCCCGGGGGAGCCGGTGCGGGGTGGGCAGCCGCCGGGCGAGGGGGCCGGTGGCTGCCAGCACGGCGGCCGCGAGCAGCGCGGCGACGGCCGCGAACCCGGCCAGGGGGAACGCCAGCAGGCGGGCGAACCCGGGCAGTTGGCCGCCGTGCCCGGTGGCCAGGAACAGGTACCAGCAGACGGCCGGCAGCGGTGCGGCCAGGGCGACGGCCCGGGCGGTGTGACGGACCTGGGCGACGGTCAGCTCCCGCTGACAGGAGGGCGCCACCTCCGCCACGGTGCCGAACTCGCGGACGGCCCGCCGCACGGCGGGCCCGTGGGGCAGCCCCCCGGCGGCGTACGCGGCCACCGTCTCGGCGAGGCCGTCGCGCATCTCCGCCACCAGCCGGGCCCTGGCGCGGGCCGGACCGCGCAGGGCGGAGGCCAGGGCCTCGGCGTACTCGTCGGCGTACCCCCCCGCGGGGTCCTCGGCGCGTCCCCCGGCGGGGCCGGGCCGCCGTCCGGGGCCGCTCATCCGGCATGCCCGGGGCGCGGGGCGGGGTCCAGGACGGAGCCGATCGCCGCCGTGAACGACTGCCAGGCCGACCGCTCGTCGGCCAGGGCGCGCCGCCCGGCGTCGGTGAGCTCGTAGCGGCGCCGCCTCCGCTCACCGGTGGAGTCCCAGCTGCTGCGCAGCAGTCCGGTGCGCTCCAGGCGGTTCAGCGCGGGATAGACCGTGCCGGTGCGCAGTTCGAGCGCGCCCGCGCTGCGCCGCTGCACGGCGGTGATGATCGCGTACCCGTGCAGCGGTCCCGGCTCCAGCACGGCCAGCAGCAGCCCGTCCAGATGTCCGCGTACGGCGTCGGCCTTCATGAGTAGGCAGCCTACACAACAGACATGTAGGCGTGCTATATGTTGGCAACCAACATATCTGCCATCGGGGTGAGGAGACCGCGGTGACCAAGGTGCTGCTGTCCGTGCACGTCCTGGCGGCGATCGTGGTGATCGGCCCGATCACCGTCGCCGCCTCCCTCTTCCCGCGCCACGCGCGGCAGGCCGCCGCTTCCGGAGCCGCTTCCGGGGAGCCGGGGGAGGGGCGGGACGCTTCGATCGCCGCGTTCCTGCACCGGATCTGCCGGGGCTACGCCGTCGCCGGTATCGCCGTACCGGTCTTCGGGATCGCCACGGGCGCGCGGCTCGGCGTCCTCACCGACGCCTGGCTGCTCGCCTCGCTCCTCCTGACCGCGATCGCCGCGGCCGTCCTGGTCCTGGCGATCGTGCCCGGCCAGCGGCGGATGCTCCGGTCGCCGGGCGGTGAGAGGGCGTGTACGGCGGCGGCCAACGGGGAGACACGCTCGGCGGCGGCCCGGCTGTCCATGCTCACCGGCGCCTTCAACCTGCTGTGGGCGGTCGTCGTCGTCCTGATGATCGTCCGCCCCGGCTCCACCACGGGGGTGTGAGAGCCGTGCGCACCCTGCGGATCGCCGCCGGCGCCGAGGCCGCCACCCTGGCCGTGCTGCTGGCCAACCTGCTCACCGTCCACGCGCGGCCGGTCACCTCGCTCGCCGGCCCGCTGCACGGCACCGCGTACCTGGTCGTCATCGCCGCCGTCCGGCAGGCCACGGCCGCCGCCGGCCCGCGGTGGTACGCCCTCGTCCCCGGTGTCGGCGGCCTGCTCGCCCTGCGCCGCCTCCGCGAGACCCCCGCTCCACCCACGACATCCGGCATCCAGGAGGGATGACATGACGGACTCCTACGAGGAACTGCCCCTGCCGCGCACCGCGCTGGCGCTGGAGGCCCTTCGCCACGCGAAGCGGACCGAGCACCCGGCGATCTTCAACCACAGCCTGAGGACCTACCTCCACGGGCGTGCCTTTGGCGAGCGGCGCGGCCTGCTGCCCGGCCGCGACTACGACGACGAACTGCTGTTCCTGGGCTGCGTCCTGCACGACGCCGGGCTCACTCAGGAGGGCGACGGCGACCAGTCCTTCGACCTCGACGGCGCCGATCTGGCCGCCCGCTTCCTCACCGAGCGCGGGATGCCCGCCGACCGGGTCGAGGTCGTCTGGGACGCGATCGCCCTCCACCTCCACCACGACCTCGCGATGCGCAAGCGCCCGGAGATCGCCCTGGTGACGGCGGGGGCCGCGCTGGACCTCGGCATCGACGACCCGAGCGTCCTCCCGCCCGGCCACGCCGACCGCGTCCACGCCGCGCTGCCCCGTCTGCACACGGCGGCCGTCCTCCACGACGCGATCGTCGGCCAGGCCCTCGCCAAACCGCACAAGGCCCCGCCGTTCGGCCTGCCCGGCGAACTCGTCCGCCGGGCGACGGGCGCGGTCTGGCCCACCTGGGAGGAGATGGACCGGACCGCCGGCTGGAACGACTACGACGGCTACCGGCCGGGGAGCTGAGCGCCGGGGCGGCCCGGGCGGGGGCGTCCCCGGGGGGCCCCGGGGCCTCCGGGCCACCCGGCTGGTGGGCGTGGGG
>NZ_JBXUOY010000035.1:0-29087 GCF_057196705.1 Streptomyces sp. ATLC9
AGGCCGGGTCCTGCTCCAGCAGGGCGTCGAGAACGGTGTCGCTGATCTGGTCGGCGATCTTGTCGGGGTGACCCTCGGTCACGGACTCCGAGGTGAACAGGCGGCGGGACACATCGCTCCCTGGGTTTGCAGCGGCTGCTGGCTGACTTGGTGTGCGGATCCGGTCGTCGGGCCGGCCCGAGTGCGGTCCGCCGTCAGTTTATCCGCAGCTCATCGCGGATCCGCCAGGACGTCTCGCACTCCGACACAGGACCAACGTGCCACACGGTTCCCGCGAAGGGGAGAGGCCGTGCCCGGATGGACGCTGCGGCCCTGGTGGCGCGACCATGCGGACTCCTCGCCTCCGGATCATCCGGCGTTCAGCATGTGGACGACCTTGTCCCACACCGTGTCGGCCAGGGCCTCCTTGGGGCCGTGCGGCACAGATGTCTCGCTGCCGTCCGCGCCCAGGACGACGGCCTCGTTCTCCTCCGCGCCGAAGGTCCTGTCCTCCCCCACCTCGTTGACGACCAGCAGATCGCACCCCTTGCGCGCGAGCTTGGCCCGGCCGTTGGCCAGGACGTCGTCGGTCTCGGCCGCGAAGCCGACGACCACCTGCCCGGGACGGGGGCGGGCGGCCGAGAGTTCGGCGAGGACGTCGGGGTTGCGGACCAGTGCGACCGGTTCCGGTTCCCGCCCCTCCCGCTTCTTGATCTTCCCCCGGGCGTAGTGGGCGGGCCGGAAGTCGGCCACCGCCGCCGCCATGACCACCGCGTCCGCGTCCTTTGCGGCCTTCAGCACGGCCTCCCGCAACTGCACGGCGGTGCCCACCGCCACCACGTCCGCGCCCGCGGGATCGGGCAGGGAGGTGTTGGCGGCCACCAGGGTCACCCGCGCGCCGCGTGCCACCGCGGTGCGGGCCAGGGCGTATCCCTGCCGGCCCGAGGAGCGGTTGCCCAGAAAGCGGACCGGGTCCAGCGGCTCGCGGGTACCGCCCGCGCTGACCACGACGTGCCGTCCGGCCAGGTCGCGCCCGCCCGCGGCGCCGCGGGCGAGCAGCCGGCGGCAGACCTCGAAGATCTCGCCGGGGTCGGGCAGCCGTCCCTTGCCGGTGTCCTTGCCGGTCAGCCGGCCGACCGCGGGCTCGATGACGACCGCGCCGCGGCGGCGCAGGGTGGCCACGTTCTCGGCGGTGGCCGGATGCTCCCACATCTCGGTGTGCATGGCGGGCGCGAAGACCACCGGGCAGCGGGCGGTGAGCAGGGTGTTGGTCAGCAGATCGTCGGCGATTCCGTGGGCCGCCCGGGCGAGGGTGTCGGCGGTGGCGGGTGCGACGACGACCAGATCGGCCTCCTGCCCGATGCGCACGTGCGGGACCTCGTGGACGTCCTCCCACACGCCCGTGGTCACGGGGTTGCCCGACAGAGCCGCCCAGGTGGGTTCGCCGACGAACCTCAGCGCCGATCCGGTCGGCACCACCCGTACGTCGTGGCCGGACTCCGTCAGCCTCCGCAGCAGCTCGCACGCCTTGTAGGCGGCGATGCCCCCGCTGACCCCCAGGACCACCCCGGGCTTGTCGGACCTGTCCATCCCTCGCCTCTTCCCGGCTCGGCAGCCCGTGGGCCGCTCACTCGCTCACTGTCGCGCGTCGGCGGCGGGCGCCCCGGGGACGCTTCCGCCGGTACCCATGACACACCACGGGCCCGGCAGCGCGACTGCCGGGCCCGTGGTGGTGATGACGGCGCCGTCGTACGGCCGGCCGCCCGCGGGCGGCCGGAGCCTCACTGCGCCGGGTTGTCGACGGCCTCGGAGGTCAGCAGACCCGCGTTGATCTCACGGAGCGCGATCGACAGCGGCTTCTCGTGGACGTGGGTGTCCACCAGCGGGCCGACGTACTCCAGCAGGCCCTCGCCGAGCTGCGAGTAGTAGGCGTTGATCTGGCGCGCGCGCTTGGCGGCGTAGATCACCAGGCTGTACTTCGAGTCGGTGGCTTCAAGCAGCTCATCGATCGGCGGGTTGATGATGCCCTCGGGCGTGTTGATGGGAGAGGACACGCTCTACCTTCCGCTGCGGTGGATAAGACGGGCAGTGATCCGGCCGGGCCTCGGTGCGGGAGGCCTCCTGCCGGTGTCCCGGATTCCGGTGGCTGTCCTGCCCGGCCCTCCGGTGACGATCACGGAACCTTCATCAAGGCTAGCAGCTCGCGGCTGACGTCCTCGACGGAGGTGTTGACCAGGGTCACGTCGAACTCCGACTCGGCGGCCAGTTCGACCCCCGCCGCGGCCAGCCGCCGCTCGATGACCTCGGGGGACTCGGTACCGCGGCCGGTCAGGCGGCGGACCAGCTCGTCCCAGCTGGGCGGGGCCAGGAAGACGAGCTGCGCCTCGGGCATCGACTCGCGGACCAGCCGCGCGCCCTGGAGGTCGATCTCCAGGAGCACCGGCTCGCCCCCCTCCAGCCGCTCCAGCACGGCCCGCCGCGGAGTGCCGTAGCGGTTGCCCGCGAATTCGGCCCACTCCAGCAGCTCGCCGTTGGCGACCAGCTTGTCGAACTCCTCGTCGTCCACGAAGAAGTACTGGACACCGTGCTGCTCGCCGGGGCGCGGCCTGCGGGTGGTGGCGGACACCGAGAGCCAGATCTCCGGATGGACCTTGCGCAGATGGGCGACGACCGTGCTCTTGCCGACCCCGGAGGGGCCGGAGAGCACGGTCAACCGCGGACGTTCACTCATACGGCGATTATCCCGGTTCCCAGGCGGACCTGGAAACGTCAGGCGGAACCGCCGCCGAACTCGCGCTCCAGAGAGGCGATCTGGTTGGATCCCAGACCGCGCACCCGGCGGCTCTCGGAGATGCCGAGCCGCTCCATGATCTGGCGGGCCCGGACCTTGCCGACGCCGGGCAGGGACTCCAGGAGGGCGGAGACCTTCATCTTGCCGATGACGTCGTTCTCCTGGCCCTGCTTGATGACCTCGTGGAGCGAGGCGCCGGAGTGCTTCAGTCGGTTCTTGACCTCGGCGCGCTCCCGGCGAGCCGCGGCGGCCTTCTCGAGCGCGGCTGCGCGCTGTTCAGGGGTAAGGGGCGGAAGAGCCACGCCTACGTCACCTCGGATGTAGAACTGGTCGGATATTGGTCGGTGAGGAACCTAGTGGCCCCGCACCTGCGGAGCAACGAGCAACACGTACCCCGGCGCCCTCCGGACCTGCGAGGACCCCGGAATTCGCGGTGCTCTCGTCGGAGACTAGCGGCCCATCGCGCCCGAGTCAGCGAGAACAGGGGAAAAGTCCAGGTCAGACTTGAGTCGACCTGGACATTCCGTGACAAAGGGTTGAACCTGACGGAGTGATTCCGCGGGGTTCCCCGGTTTTTCCGGACCCTCCGGTTCTGCCCCGGCCACTCAGCCCAGGACCTCCCGCAGGGCGTCGGTCTCCCTGGCCGCGGCCTCCCGCAGGGCCCGCGGTGAGGGTCCCCGGCCCAGGACGCCCCGGCTGATGCTGGGCACCACGTTGCGCACCGCGTCGCCGAAGACTCCCGGCAGGTCGGCCGCGGTGGCGCCCTGGGCCCCGAGCCCCGGCGCCAGCAGCGGTCCGTTGACCGCCAGGTCCGCGCCGGTCTCCCCCAGCGTCGCCCCGACCACCGCGCCGACCGGGCCGAGCGGACGGGCCCCGGCGTTCTCCCTCGCGATGTGGTCCAGCACTGCCTGGGCGACCGACGTGCCGTCCCCGGCGGTGGCGAGCTGCACCTCGGCGCCCTCCGGGTTGGAGGTCAGGGCGAGGACGAAGACGCCCGAACCCGCCGCCCGCGCCGCGTCCAGGGCGGGACGCAGCGAGCCGAAGCCCAGGTAGGGACTGACGGTGACGGCGTCGGAGAACAGCGGGCTGCCCGGGTCCAGGTAGGCGGCGGCGTAGGCGGCCATCGTGGAGCCGATGTCGCCGCGCTTGGCGTCGGTGAGCACCAGGGCGCCGGCCGAACGCGCATCGGCGATCGCCCGCTCCAGGACGGCGATGCCACGCGAGCCGAAGCGCTCGAAGAAGGCCGACTGCGGCTTGAGGACGGCGACCCGGTCGGCGAGGGCGTCCACCACCGTGCGGGTGAACCGCTCCAGGCCCGCCACGTCGTCGTCCAGGCCCCAGGCCGCCAGCAGCGAGGCGTGCGGGTCGATGCCGACGCACAGCGGGCCGCGGTCGTCCATGGCCCGGCGCAGCCGGGCGCCGAACGGCCCGGGGGATGCGGGGGCCCGCGGGGTCCGCGGGGCCTCGGGGGGCTCTGCGCTCTCGGAAGCGGTCATCAGGAGGTCACCTTCCGGGTGTCGGCGCCGACGGCCTCGGCGAGGGTGGCGTACGGACTCGCGGCCAGGCGTGCGGCCAGGCCGCGGTGGACGCGGCGGCACCACAGCGGGCCCTCGTAGACGAAGGCGCTGTAGCCCTGGACGAGGGTGGCCCCGGCCAGGACGCGCTCCCAGACGTCGTCGGCGGTCCGCACCCCGCCGACGCCCACGAGCGTGACGCGGTCGCCGACGCGCGCGTACAGGCGCCGCAGCACGGTCAGGGACCGGTCCTTCAGCGGCGCGCCGGACAGACCGCCCGCGCCGATGGACTCGATCCGCGCGCGATCGGTGGCCAGGCCCAGACCGTCACGGGCGATGGTGGTGTTGGTGGCGATGATGCCGTCCAGGCCCAGCTCCACTGCGAGGTCGGCGACCGCGTCGACGTCCTCGTCCGCCAGGTCGGGGGCGATCTTGACCAGCAGGGGGACGCGGCGGCCGGGCACCGCGTCGTCGGCGGCCGAGCGCACGGCCGCCAGCAGCGGACGCAGGTGCTCGGTGGCCTGGAGGTTCCGCAGGCCGGGGGTGTTGGGCGAGGAGACGTTGACGACGAGGTAGTCGGCGTACGGGGCCAGCCGGGAGGCGGAGAGCGCGTAGTCACCGGCGGCCTCGCTCTCCGGGGTGAGCTTGGTCTTGCCGATGTTGACGCCGACGGTGGTGGGGAGGACGGCCCGGCGACCCGCCAGGCGGGCGGCCACGGCGGCGGAGCCGTCGTTGTTGAAGCCCATGCGGTTGACCAGGGCCCGGTCGGCGACCAGACGGAACAGCCGCGGTGCGGGGTTGCCGGGCTGGGGGTGGGCGGTGACGGTGCCGATCTCGACGTGGTCGAAGCCGAGCATGGTGAGCCCGTCGACGCCGACCGCGTTCTTGTCGAAGCCGGCGGCCAGTCCGAAGGGGCCGCGCATCCGCAGGCCGAACGCCTCGGTGGCCAGGGCGCCGCGCTGTGCCCGGCCCGGGGACGCGACGGCCGCGACCAGGGCACGCAGGCCGGGGACGCGGGCGGCCAACCGGATCAGGGCGAACGCCAGGTGGTGCGCCCGCTCGGGGTCCAGGCGCTTGAGGATCAGGTGGAACAGCAGGGGGTACATGCGGGTCTTCCGTGCGGCGGGCGGTACGGGATCCGGTGGCGGGGTGCTCTCGCGGTGGGGGGGGGGGGGGGGGCCGCGGGGCCCGCCCCCCCCCACACCCCTGGTCACTTCCCGCGGGCGGCTGTCAGGTGTTCCGCGTGTTCCTGCAGGGAGCGGACCCCGACCTCCCCGCGCGAGGTGGCCTCGATGCCCTGTACGGCGGCGGCCAGCGCCTGGACCGTGGTCAGGCAGGGCACGGAGCGGGCGACCGCGGCGGTGCGGATGTCGTAGCCGTCCAGGCGGCTCCCCGTGCCGTAGGGGGTGTTGACGATGAGGTCGACCTCGCCGTCGTGGATGAGCTGGACGATGGTCCGCTCCCCGCCCGGCCCCTCGCCCTCGCTGTGCTTGCGCACCACGGTGGCCTCGATGCCGTTGCGGCGCAGCACCTCGGCGGTGCCGGAGGTGGCCAGCAGTTCGAAGCCCATGGCGACCAGCTCCCGGGCAGGGAAGATCATCGAGCGCTTGTCGCGGTTGGCCACCGAGACGAAGGCCCGGCCCTTGGTGGGCAGCGCGCCGTACGCGCCCGCCTGGGACTTGGCGTAGGCGGTGCCGAAGACCGAGTCGATGCCCATGACCTCGCCGGTGGAACGCATCTCCGGGCCGAGCACGGTGTCCACGCCGCGGCCCTGGACGTCGCGGAAGCGGCTCCAGGGCAGCACGGCCTCCTTCACCGAGATCGGCGCGTCCAGCGGCAGGGTGCCGCCGTCGCCGCTCGCCGGCAGCAGGCCCTCGGCCCGCAGTTCGGCGATGGTCGCGCCCAGCGAGATCCGGGCGGCGGCCTTGGCCAGGGGCACGGCGGTGGCCTTGGAGGTGAAGGGGACGGTGCGCGAGGCGCGCGGGTTGGCCTCCAGGACGTAGAGGATGTCCCCGGCCAGCGCGAACTGGATGTTGATCAGCCCGCGCACCCCGACGCCGCGCGCGATGGCCTCGGTGGAGGCCCGCAGCCGCTTGATGTCGTGGCCGCCCAGGGTGATCGGCGGCAGGGCGCAGGCGGAGTCGCCGGAGTGGATGCCGGCCTCCTCGATGTGCTCCATCACGCCGCCGAGGTAGAGCTCGGTGCCGTCGTAGAGCGCGTCGACGTCGATCTCGATGGCGTCGTCGAGGAAGCGGTCGATCAGCACCGGGTGCTCGGAGATCAGACCGGCGTGGCGGGTGAGGTAGTCCCCCAGCGAGGCCTCGTCGTAGACGATCTCCATGCCGCGCCCGCCTAGCACGTAGGAGGGGCGGACCATGACCGGGTAGCCGATCCCGGCGGCGATCTCCTTGGCCTCGGCGAAGGAGAAGGCGGTGCCGTACTTGGGCGCGGGCAGTCCGGCCTCGACCAGCACCCGGCCGAAGGAGCCGCGGTCCTCGGCGAGGTGGATGGCCTCCGGGGAGGTGCCCACCACGGGGACGCCGTTGTCCTTGAGCGCCTGGGCCAGCCCCAGCGGGGTCTGGCCGCCGAGCTGGACGATGACGCCCGCCACGGGGCCGGCCTGCCGCTCGGCGTGGACGATCTCCAGGACGTCCTCCAGGGTGAGCGGCTCGAAGTACAGCCGGTCGGAGGTGTCGTAGTCGGTGGAGACGGTCTCGGGGTTGCAGTTGACCATCACGGTCTCGAAGCCGGCGTCGCGCAGCGCGAAGGAGGCGTGGACGCAGGAGTAGTCGAACTCGATGCCCTGGCCGATGCGGTTGGGCCCCGAGCCGAGGATGATCACCGCGGGCTTCTCGCGCGGGGCGACCTCGCTCTCCTCGTCGTAGGAGGAGTAGAAGTACGGGGTCCTCGCGGCGAACTCGGCGGCGCAGGTGTCGACCGTCTTGTAGACCGGGCGCACCCCCAGGGTGTGGCGGACCTCGCGGACGACGTCCTCGCGCAGGCCCCGGATCGCGGCGATCTGGGCGTCGGAGAAGCCGTACCGCTTGGCCTCGGCCAGCAGTTCGGGGTCCAGGCGGCCGGCCTCGGCCAGCTCGTCGGCGATCTCCTTGACCAGGAAGAGCTGGTCGGTGAACCAGGGATCGATCCTCGTGGCCTCGAAGACCTCCTCGGGGCTCGCACCGGCCCGGATGGCGGCCATGACGGTGTTGATCCGGCCGTCGGTGGGGCGCCGGGCGGCGGCCAGCAGTTCGTCCTTGTCCCCGAGGCCGGCCGCCGGGGTGGCGAAGTCGAACTGGCTGCCCTTCTTCTCCAGCGATCGCAGCGCCTTGTTCAGCGCCTCGGGGAAGTTCCGGCCGATGGCCATCGCCTCGCCCACCGACTTCATGGTGGTGGTGAGGGTGGAGTCGGCGGCCGGGAACTTCTCGAAGGCGAAGCGCGGGACCTTGACCACCACGTAGTCGAGCGTGGGCTCGAAGGAGGCCGGGGTCTGCTCGGTGATGTCGTTGGGGATCTCGTCGAGGGTGTATCCCACGGCCAGCTTGGCGGCGATCTTGGCGATCGGGAAGCCGGTGGCCTTGGAGGCCAGCGCCGAGGAACGCGAGACGCGCGGGTTCATCTCGATGACGATGACCCGGCCGTCGGCGGGGTTGACGGCGAACTGGATGTTGCAGCCGCCGGTGTCGACGCCGACCTCGCGGATGACGGCGATGCCGATGTCGCGCAGGGTCTGGTACTCGCGGTCGGTGAGCGTCATCGCCGGGGCGACGGTGATGGAGTCGCCGGTGTGCACGCCCATCGGGTCGAAGTTCTCGATGGAGCAGACGACCACGACGTTGTCGTGCTTGTCGCGCATCAGCTCCAGCTCGTACTCCTTCCAGCCGAGGATGGACTCCTCCAGCAGCACCTCGGTGGTCGGGGAGAGCGTCAGCCCCTGACCGGCGATGCGGCGCAGCTCGTCCTCGTCGTGGGCGAAGCCGGAGCCGGCGCCGCCCATGGTGAAGGAGGGCCGTACCACGACCGGGTAGCCGCCGAGTTCCTCGACGCCGGCCAGGACATCCTCCATGGAGTGGCAGATGACCGAGCGGGCGGACTCGCCGTGCCCGATCTTCCCCCTCACCGCCTCCACGACCTCCTTGAACTGGTCGCGGTCCTCGCCCTTGCGGATGGCCTCGACGTTGGCGCCGATCAGCTCCACCCCGTACTTGTCCAGGGTGCCCGCCTCGTGCAGGGAGATGGCGGTGTTCAGCGCGGTCTGGCCGCCCAGGGTGGGCAGCAGGGCGTCGGGGCGCTCCTTGGCGATGATCTTCTCGACGAACTCCGGGGTGATCGGCTCGACGTAGGTGGCGTCGGCGATCTCCGGATCGGTCATGATCGTGGCCGGGTTGGAGTTGACCAGGACCACCCTCAGGCCCTCGGCCTTCAGCACCCGGCACGCCTGGGTGCCGGAGTAGTCGAACTCGGCGGCCTGCCCGATGACGATCGGGCCGGAGCCGATGACCAGGACGCAACGGATATCGGTGCGCTTAGGCACGCTGGCCCTCCATCAGGGAGACGAAGCGGTCGAACAGGTATGCGGCGTCGTGCGGCCCGGCCGCCGCCTCGGGGTGGTACTGGACGCTGAACGCGGGGCGGTCCAGCAGGCGCAGGCCCTCGACCACGCCGTCGTTGAGGCAGACGTGGGAGACCTCGGCGCGGCCGTAGGGGGTGTCGCCGGGCGCGTCGACGGGAGCGTCCACGGCGAAGCCGTGGTTGTGCGCGGTGACCTCGACCTTGCCGGTGAGGCGGTCCTGCACGGGCTGGTTGATGCCCCGGTGACCGTACTTGAGCTTGTAGGTGCCGAAGCCGAGGGCGCGGCCGAGGATCTGGTTGCCGAAGCAGATGCCGAACAGCGGGGTGGAGCGCTCCAGCACCCCGCGCATCAGGGCCACCGGGTGGTCGGCGGTCGCGGGGTCGCCGGGGCCGTTGGAGAAGAACACCCCGTCCGGGTCCACGGCGTAGACGTCCTCGATCGTGGCCGTGGCGGGCAGCACGTGGACCTCGATGCCGCGCTCGGCCATCCGGTGCGGCGTCATGCCCTTGATGCCCAGGTCGACGGCCGCGACGGTCAGCCGCCTGGTCCCGATCGCCGGGACGGTGTACGCCTCGGTGGTGGCGACCTCGGCGGCCAGGTCGGCGCCGGTCATCTCGGGGGCGGCCTTCACCCTGGCCAGCATCGCGGCCTCCCCGGCGATGGCGTCGCCGGAGAAGATGCCGACCCGCATCGCGCCGCGCTCGCGCAGATGGCGGGTGAGCGCCCGGGTGTCGACGCCGCTGATGCCGACGACGCCCTGGGCGGTCAGCTCCTCGTCCAGGGTGCGCACCGAGCGCCAGTTGGAGGGCACGCGGGCGGGATCGCGCACCACGTAGCCGGCCACCCAGATCCGCTTCGACTCCGGGTCCTCGTCGTTGACTCCGGTGTTGCCGATGTGCGGGGCGGTCATGACGACCACCTGCCGGTGGTAGGAGGGGTCGGTCAGGGTCTCCTGGTAGCCGGTCATGCCGGTGGAGAACACGGCCTCGCCGAGGGTCTCGCCCACGGCCCCGTAGGCGCGGCCGCGGAAGGTGCGGCCGTCCTCCAGGACGAGTACGGCGGGCACCCTGGAGGCTTTGCGGGCGGAGGTCGTCATCGTGCGCCTTCCTCGTGGTGCGTGGTGGCGGCAGCGTCGGTGGTGCCGTGGGGTTCGTCTGCGGCGCCGGATGCGCCGGCCGGTCCGGGGCCGTCGCCGGAGACGGCCCGGAGCTCCTCCAGCCAGGCGGCGTGCTCGGCGGCGCGGTCGGAGCGGAAGCCGGAGTCCAGCAGGCGGTCGCCGTGCTCCCAGGTGATCACCAGCAGGCCGTCCTCGGTGAGGACCTTGCCGGCGATGCCCTTGTCGAGCCGGGCACCGCGCAGCCTGTCGGCGGGGATGAAGAAGTCGTTCGCTCCGGGCCGCACCACGGTCACGCCCTGCTCGGTGAGGGTGAGCTCGGCGCGGCTGCGGGATCCCAGGCCGTGGGCGACGATCCGCTCCAGCCACTGCCCGGCCGCGGTGGAGCCGTGGTAGCGGCCGGTCATGATCAGTTTCGGCTCACCGGGGTCGGCGGGTGCCCGGGGCGGTTCGGGGAGGTCGGACTGGAGCGTCGAGCGCCACTTCCAGCCCTCCCTCATCAGCCAGTACACCAGGGCGACGACCAGCAGGAGGCCGATCACCCAGGCGATCCGGGGTGCCCAGTCCGTGACCTGCTGCGACTCGGACGCCGCGACGTGGCGGAGGGCGGTTGGTACCGGTGAGAGGTTCATACGAGCTTTCCGTCCATGACTGTCGCCCCGCCCCGCAGGAACGTGTGCGTGACACGGCCCGGCAGCTCGCGCCCCTGGTAGGGGGTGTTGCGGCTGCGGGAGGCGAAACGTGCGGAATCCACCGCTCCACGGTAGGCCGGATCGACCAGGACCAGGTTGGCGGGCTCACCAGCCGAGACGGGCCGTCCGTGGCCGGCCAGGCGCCCGATGGCCGCGGGGCGGGAGGACATGCGGTCGGCGACGCCCGCCCAGTCCAGCAGTCCGGTCTCCACCATCGTGTGCTGGACGACGGACAGCGCGGTCTCCAGGCCGACCATGCCCATGGCGGCCGCGCCCCACTCGCAGTCCTTGTCCTCGTGGGGGTGGGGGGCGTGGTCGGTGGCGACGCAGTCGATGGTGCCGTCGGCCAGCGCCTCGCGCAGGGCGGTGACGTCGGCCTCGGTACGCAGCGGGGGGTTGACCTTGTAGACCGGGTCGTAGGAGCGCACCAGTTCGTCGGTGAGCAGCAGGTGGTGCGGGGTGACCTCGGCGGTGACGTTCCAGCCCTTGGACTTGGCCCAGCGCACGATCTCCACCGACCCGGCGGTGGACAGGTGGCAGATGTGCACCCGGGAGCCGACGTGCGCGGCCAGCAGCACGTCGCGGGCGATGACCGACTCCTCGGCGACGGCCGGCCAGCCGCCCAGGCCCAGTTCGGCGGAGACGGTGCCCTCGTTCATCTGGGCGCCCTCGGTCAGACGGGGCTCCTGGGCGTGCTGGGCGATGACGCCGTCGAAGGCTTTGACGTACTCCAGCGCCCGGCGCATGATCACCGCGTCGTCCACGCACTTGCCGTCGTCGGAGAAGACCCGCACCGAGGCGGCCGACTCGTGCATCGCGCCCAGCTCGGCGAGCTGCTTGCCCTCCAGGCCGACGGTGACGGCGCCGACCGGCTGCACGTCGCAGTAGCCGGACTCCCGTCCCAGCCGCCAGACCTGCTCGACGACGCCGGCGGTGTCGGCCACGGGGAAGGTGTTGGCCATGGCGTGCACGGCGGTGTAGCCGCCGGAGGCCGCGGCCCGGGTGCCGGTCAGCACGGTCTCGGAGTCCTCGCGGCCCGGCTCGCGCAGATGGGTGTGCAGGTCCACCAGGCCCGGCAGCAGGATCTGCCCGGCGGCCTCGACCACGCGGGCGCCGCCCGCGTCCAGGCCGGCGCCGACGGCCGCGACGGTCTCGCCGTCGATCAGGACGTCCAGCGCCTGGCCGCCCAGCACCTTCGCGCCGCGGATCAGGGTCTTGCTCATGGGGGTCACTTCTCCTCGGTACGGGCGGTGGTGTCGGGGGTGCCGGTGCTGGGGGCGCCGGCGTTGCTGCCCGCGTGCTCGGAGCCGCCGAGCAGCAGGTACAGGACGGCCATGCGGATCGAGACGCCGTTGGCGACCTGCTCGGTGACGGTGCAGCGGCCGGAGTCGGCGACCTCGGCGGTGATCTCCATGCCCCGGACCATGGGCCCGGGGTGCATCACGACTGCGTGCTCGGGCATCCGCTCCATGCGCTGCACGTCGAGGCCGTAACGGCGGGAGTACTCGCGCTCGGTGGGGAAGAAGGCGGCGTTCATCCGCTCGCGCTGGACGCGCAGCATCATCACCGCGTCGGACTTCGGCAGCACCGCGTCCAGGTCGTAGGAGACCTCGCAGGACCACCCCTCGACGCCGACCGGCAGCAGGGTGGGCGGGGCGACCAGGGTGACCTGGGCGCCCAGGGTGTTCAGCAGGTCCACGTTGGAACGCGCGACCCGGCTGTGCAGGATGTCGCCGACGATCGTGATCCGCCGGCCGTCGAGGTCCCGGCCGATTCCGGCGTCCGGGCCGATCAGGCGGCGGCGCATGGTGAACGCGTCGAGCAGCGCCTGGGTGGGGTGCTGGTGGGTGCCGTCGCCGGCGTTGACCACGGCGGCGTCGATCCAGCCGGAGGTGGCCAGGCGGTAGGGGGCCCCGGAGGCTCCGTGCCGGATGACGACGGCGTCCACGCCCATCGCCTCCAGGGTCTGCGCGGTGTCCTTGAGGGACTCGCCCTTGGAGACCGAGGATCCCTTGGCCGCGAAGTTGATGACGTCGGCGGACAGGCGCTTCTCGGCGGCCTCGAACGAGATGCGGGTGCGGGTGGAGTCCTCGAAGAAGAGGTTGACGATCGTGCGGCCGCGCAGCGCGGGCAGCTTCTTGATCGGGCGGTCGGCCAGGCGCGCCATCTCCTCGGCGGTGTCGAGGATGCGCACGGCGTCGTCACGGGTGAGGTCGGCGGCCGAGATCAGGTGGCCGGAGGTCCGGGGGTTGCCCCCGGGGAAGAGCGGCATCTGGATGTGCTCCGGTGTGTGGAGGTTTCAAGGCGTGCGGACGCGGCCGCGGGCTGCCGGGCCCGGGGAGGCCGGGAGCGGCTCGGGGGCGCGGGGAGGGGGCGGGGAGCGCTACCGCTCGCCGGACGGGGCGGTCTCTCGTACGCCCAGGAGCACGCCGTCGCGGCCGTCCTCCTCGGTGAGCCTGACCCTGACCGTCTCCCGCAGCGACGTGGGGAGGTTCTTGCCGACGTAGTCGGCGCGGATCGGCAGTTCGCGGTGGCCGCGGTCGACCAGGACCGCGAGCTGCACGGCACGGGGGCGGCCGATGTCGCCGAGCGCGTCGAGCGCGGCCCGGATGGTGCGGCCGGAGAAGAGCACGTCGTCGACGAGGACGACCAGGCGACCGTCGACGCCCTCGGCCGGGATCTCGGTGCGGGCCAGAGTACGGGCGGGGCGCATCCGCAGGTCGTCGCGGTACATGGTGATGTCGAGGGAACCGACCGGCAGCGGGCGGCCGGTGATCTCCTCCAGCTTGGCTCCCAGCCGCCTGGCCAGGTGCGCGCCGCGGGTGGGGATGCCCAGGAGCACCACGTCGTCGGCGCCCTTGGCGCGTTCGACGATCTCGTGGGCGATACGGGTGAGGACCCGCGCGATGTCCGGTGCCTCCAGCACGGGGCGGATCGGGCCGGGTGTGTTGCCGTCCGGTTCTCCCATGGATGTGTCCACGGTAAACGGACCTCCTTCCCCGCCTCACTGGACGGGCCTTAAAGGACGTCGGATGGTGCGCCGTCCACGGTACCAGCCTGTTCGGGGGAGTGTCCGGGGGGCTTGTCCGCGCGGGATCCGGGGGGTGCGCGAAGGCCGTTCCGCACCCGGATCCGCGTGCCGCGCCGCCCGCGCACCCCCCGGTATGGACCGGCTCGGCTTGACGCCGTACATTACGCTGCGTAACATCACAGTGAGTTACGAAGACGTCCTCCGGGGAGCCATATGTCCAGCGAATACGCCAAACAGCTCGGAGCCAAGCTCCGCGCCATCCGCACCCAGCAGGGGCTCTCCCTCCACGGTGTCGAGGAGAAGTCCCAGGGCCGCTGGAAGGCGGTCGTGGTCGGCTCGTACGAGCGCGGCGACCGTGCCGTGACCGTTCAGCGGCTGGCCGAGCTGGCGGACTTCTACGGCGTCCCGGTGCAGGAGCTGCTGCCGGGAAGCACGCCGGGCGGAGCCGCCGAGCCGCCGCCGAAGCTCGTCCTGGACCTGGAGCGGCTGGCCCACGTGCCTTCCGAGAAGGCGGGCCCGCTGCAGCGGTACGCCGCGACGATCCAGAGCCAGCGCGGCGACTACAACGGCAAGGTGCTGTCGATCCGCCAGGACGACCTGCGCACCCTCGCCGTCATCTACGACCAGTCGCCCTCGGTGCTGACCGAGCAGCTCATCGGCTGGGGTGTGCTGGACGCCGACGCCCGTCGCGCGGTCCAGCACGAGGAGGCCTGAGGCACCTCCCGCGGTGCCGCCGTCGTCGGGCGGGCCCTCGAACGAGGGTTCCGCCCCCGGTGGAGGCCGTGCTCCGCGCCGCCCCCCGGGGGGCTCGACGGTGAGGGGCCCGGGACACCCCACGGGTGTCCCGGGCCCCTCATCACTTCTTCGGTACGGCGGCCCCGGCCCGGGCCACGCTCGGCCCGGGGCGCTCAGACGCGCCTGAGCGTCGGCTTGAGCTCCTTCAGCCGGCCCAGCAGGCCGTTGACGAAGGCCGGGGAGTCATCGGTGGAGAACTCCTTGGCGAGCTGCACCGCCTCGTCGATCACCACCGCGTCGGGTACGTCGTCCTCCCAGATCAGTTCGTACGCGCCGAGCCGCAGGAGATTGCGGTCCACCGACGGCATCCGGTCCAGCGTCCAGCCGACCGCGTAGGTGGCGATCAGATCGTCGATCCGGTCCGCGTGCTCCGCGTACCCCTCGACAAGCTGCATCGTGTACTCGCCGACCGGCGGCTGCCGCTCGTCGGTCCGCGCGTGCCGGATCCAGTCCGCCAGCACGGCCGTCACGGCGCTGTCGCGCTGGTCGGCCTCGAACAGGATCTGGAAGGCCCGTTTACGTGCCTTGGTGCGGGCGGCCACGGTTAGCTGTTCACCCGGCCGAGGTACTCGCCGGAACGGGTGTCGACCTTGATCTTCTCACCGGTGGTGATGAAGAGCGGAACGCCGATCTCGTAGCCGGTCTCCAGCCGGGCGGGCTTGGTGCCGCCGGTGGAGCGGTCGCCCTGGACGCCCGGCTCGGTGTACTCGATGACCAGCTCGACGGCGGCGGGCAGTTCGATGAACAGCGGGTTGCCCTCGTACACGGCGACCGTGCACTCCTGGCCCTCCAGCAGGTAGTTGGCGGCGTCGCCGACGACCTCGGGGGTGATGGGCATCTGGTCGTAGGTCTGGGTGTCCATGAAGACGAAGTCGGCGCCGTCCTTGTAGGAGAACTGCATGCCGCGCCTGTCCACGGTGGCCGTCTCGACCTTGGTGCCGGCGTTGAAGGTCTTGTCGACCACCTTGCCGGAGAGCACGTTCTTGAGCTTGGTGCGGACGAAGGCGCCGCCCTTGCCGGGCTTGACGTGCTGGAACTCGACAACGGACCAGAGCTGGCCCCCGTCGAGCTTGAGCACCATGCCGTTCTTGAGGTCGTTCGTGGTGGCCACGGTCGCGGAATCTCCTGAGACTGCTGCTGCGGAAGACCGAAGGACCACGCCCCCGTATCACAGGGCGAGCAGTTCCTTGGTCGTGATGGTGAGTAGCTCCGGTCCGCCGTCCGCCTGCGGGCGAACGACGAGCGTGTCGTCGATCCGGACGCCGCCCCGTCCCGGGAGGTGGACCCCCGGTTCGACGGTGACCGGCACACAAGCGTCCAGTTTACCCATGGCCGTCGGCGACAACCGAGGGTCCTCGCCGATTTCCAGCCCCACACCGTGCCCGGTGCCCGGTTCCAGGGCGTCGCCGTACCCGGCCGCCTCCAGCGGATGGCGGGCGGCCCGGTCCACCTCACGGTACTCCGTCCCCGGCAGCAGTGCTTCCCGCCCGGCGCGCTGGGCGGCGAAGACCAGCTCGTACAGCTCGATCTGCCAGTCGGCCGGGGCCGGGCCGATCACGAAGGTGCGGCCGATCTGGCAGCGGTAGCCGCGGTAGCGGGCGCCCAGCCGCACGCTCAGGAAGTCGCCCTCCTCCACCCGCCGTTCCCCGGGCGGATGACCGGGCAGGCCGGAGTTGCGGCCGGTGCCGACGCAGGTGGGGAAGGCGGGCCCGTCGGCACCGTGGTCCACCAGGCGTCTCTCCAGTTCCAGCGCCAGATGGCGTTCGGTGCGGCCCACCAGGATGGACTCCAGCAGTTCGCCGAGCGCGTGGTCGGTGATCTCCGCGGCGACGCGCAGGGCCGCGAGCTCCTCCTCGTCCTTGACCAGACGCTGCTGCTCCACGGCACGGCCCAGGTCGGTCAGGCGCAGCCGGGGCGCGGCCGCGGCCAGAGCCCGGTGCCGGGCCACGGTGAGGTCGTGCTCCTCCACCGCCAGCAGCACGGCGCCGGGCCCGGCCGCCGCCGGGACCTCGGCGGCGGCGACGGCCGGTTCGGGGGCGTCCCCGGGCAGGACGGTGCAGCGCAGGCCGCCCGCGGTGCGCGATGGCTCGGCTCGGCCGTCGGTGGTGGGATCGGCCGGGCTCAGCAGGGTGTCACGGCCGTCCGCTCCGAGCAGCAGGACCGCCCCGGGGACGGACCAGCCGGTCAGATAGCGGACGTTGGCGGGCCGGGAGACCAGGACGGCCTCGCCGCCCTCCGCCGTCCAGCGGTCGCGCAGTCGGCTGCGGCGGGCCACGTACACCTCGGACATGCCCCGAGCGTACGCAAGGCGGCGCGCGGCGGCGTCCCGACACGTCCGGACGGCGGCACCGTCCGGACCGCGGCGCCCGTCGCGCGCTACCAGCTCGGCGGGCTGGTGAGCGCGCGGGCCACGGCCTCGTCCAGCAGCCGGGCGGTGGTGGCCACGTCCTGCCGGGAGTTGTCGATGATCGGCAGTCCCGAGCCGTACCAGCCGGCCATCCGCCCGTGGATACGGGCGACCTCCTCGTCCGGCAGTCTGCGGTTGCCGGTGCGCTCGGCGTTGCGCTCCAGGACGACCTCCAGGCCGGGCAGCAGCACCACCGGGATCAGGCCGGGGCCCACATGGCGCTTCCAGCCACCGAGGCCGACGACGGGCCTGTCGGGGAAGACGGCGTCGTCCAGGATGCAGGAGATGCCGTTGGCCAGGAAGTTGCGGGCGGCGAAGCCGCAGGTGCGGCGGGCGAGGCGGTACTGCGCCTCGGAGTGCTCGTTCCAGCCCGACTGGGGGTCCGCGAAGCCGGAGCGCACCCATTCGCGGACGTCGTCGAGGCTGATGTGCGCGGTGGGCACGCGACGGGTGTCCGCCCAGTACCGGGCGACGGTGGTCTTGCCGGCGCCGGCCGGGCCGATCAGCAGGACGGCGACGGCGGCGGTGTGCGCGGCCTCCACCGTGACGGGCCCGGCGGCCGGGTCCGCCGTGCCCGATATCTGCACCGGACCGCCGGGCGGCAGCCGGAGGTGGCCGGTGGCGTCCGGGGCCCGGGGCGGAGTCGCGGAGGCCGGGGGCGGCCCGGCGGGCGGTGCGACGGGAGGGACCGGGGGCGGAGGAGGCGGAGGCGGGGGAACCCGGTGGGGGGCGTTCCAGCCGGGGTGGGCGGCGGGCTGCGGGTGCGCGTGGGGGTGCGATGGGTGTCCCTGGGGATGGCCCTGGGGTGAGCCCGAGGGCGGGACGGGCCGCTGCGTCCCGTACTGCTGCATCCGGTCCCAACTCCGTTTCCGTCCGGTGCGCCGGCCGGGCGCGGTGGGCCCGGCCGGACGTCACCTCGTCCGTCCGGCACCGAACGGTACCCTCCCGGGCCGGTGCCGTGTGAACGATCGACGGTCCGAAGCGGTGCCCGCGCCCCGCCCCGTCCCACCCCGTCCCGGCCTGTCTCAGCCCGGCGGCCGGTCGCCGGCCAGGGCGCGCAGTGCCAGCTCGTAGGAGCCGATGCCGAAACCGGCGATGGTGCCGGAGGCCACGGCCGACACGACCGAGGTGTGGCGGAACTCCTCACGGGCGTGGGGATTGGAGATGTGCACCTCGATCAGCGGGGCGGTCCGCTGGGCGGCGGCGTCGCGCATCCCGTACGAGTAGTGGGTGAACGCGGCGGGGTTGAGGACGACCGGGAGGGAGGCGTCGGCGGCCTCGTGGAGCCAGCGGATCATCTCGCCCTCGTCGTTGGTCTCGCGGACCTCGACGTCCAGGCCCAGCTCCCCGCCCAGCCGCGTGCACCGCTCGACGAGCCCGGCGTAGGAGGTGGAACCGTAGACGTCGGGCTCGCGGGAGCCCAGGCGGCCGAGGTTGGGGCCGTTGAGGACGAGGACCCTGCGGGGCGCGGCCGCGCTCACGCGGCGATCTCCGCGTGGGCGGCGAGCAGCATCGCCGGGTCCGGCCCCTCCAGCACGGCGGGCCGGGCCAGGCCGTCCAGGACGATGAAGCGCAGCCGGTCGCCGCGGGTCTTCTTGTCGACCTTCATCGTCTGAAGCAGCTTGGGCCACTGGTCGCCCCGGTAGGTGACCGGCAGCCCGACCGCGGTGAGGATCTCCCGGTGCCGGTCCGCGGTGGCGTCGTCCAGCCGGCCCGCGATGCGGCCCAGCTCGGCGGCGAAGACCATGCCGACGGCGACGGCGGCGCCGTGCCGCCAGTCGTAGCGCTCGTTCTTCTCGATGGCGTGGGCCAGGGTGTGCCCGTAGTTGAGGATCTCCCGCGGTCCCGCCTCCTTCAGATCGGAGGAGACCACCTCGGCCTTGACCCGGATGGAGCGTTCGATCAGCTCCGCGGTGTGCGGGCCGGCCGGGGTGCGGGCGGCCTCGGGGTCGGCCTCGATCAGCTCCAGGATCACCGGATCGGCGATGAAGCCCGCCTTGATGATCTCGGCCAGGCCGCTGACGTAGTCGTGGACCGGCAGCGACTCCAGGGCGGCCAGATCGCACAGCACCCCGGCCGGCGGGTGGAAGGCGCCCACCAGGTTCTTGCCCTCGGCGGTGTTGATGCCGGTCTTGCCGCCGACGGCGGCGTCCACCATGCCCAGCACGGTGGTGGGCACCGCGATCCAGCGGACCCCGCGCAGCCAGGTCGCCGCGACGAAGCCCGCCAGGTCGGTGGTCGCTCCCCCGCCGACACCGACGACGACGTCGGTGCGGGTGAAGCCGGAGGTCCCCAGCGCCTTCCAGCAGTACGCGGCGACCTCGGCGGTCTTGGCCTCCTCGGCGTTGGGCACCTGGATGGCGACGGCCTCGTATCCCTGGCCCGCGAGGTCCTCGCGCAGCACCTCGCCGGTCTCGGCCAGCGCCTCGGGATGGATCACGGCCACCCGGCGGGCCTCGGGGCCGATCAGGGGCGGCAGTTCGTCCAGGAGCCGCTGTCCGACGAGGACGTCGTAGGGTGCGGCGCCCTCGGTGCCGCCAACGGTGACGCGGGTGGGGGGTGTGGTGGTCATGTGTCCTTCAACTCGAGTGCGTCCAGGACCGCCTGGGCGGTCTCCTCCGGGTCACGGCCGGCGGTGTCGACGACCACGCGGGCCACCTCGGTGTACAGCGGGCGGCGCCGCTCCATCAGCGTGCGCCACTGCTTGCGGGGATTGACCGCCAGCAGGGGGCGGGGAGCGTCCAGCCCGACGCGTTTGACGGCGTCGGCCAGTGCCACGTCCAGGAAGACCACCGGCAGCCCGGCGAGCAGCTCGCGGGTGCCGGCGTCCATGACGGCGCCGCCGCCCAGCGAAAGCACCCCGCCGTGCCCGGCCAGGGCCGCGCGTACCGCCTCCCGCTCCAGCTCGCGGAAGCGCGGTTCACCGTCGTCGAGGAAGATCTCGGGGATGGCCTTGCCCGCGGCCGCCTCGATGTCCGCGTCGGTGTCGCGCAGCGCCACCCCCAGCCGGCGGGCCAGCACCGCGCCCACGGTGGTCTTGCCCGCGCCGGGCGGGCCCACCAGGACCACGGCCGGGCCGGCGCCGGCCTCCCGCTCCCGCGGCCCGGTGGCGCTCATCGGATCTCCAGATGGTCCAGGAAGCCGGTCACGTTGCGGCGGGTCTCGGCGACCGAGTCGCCGCCGAACTTCTCCGCGACCGCGTCGGCCAGCACCAGCGCCACCATCGCCTCGGCGACGATTCCGGCGGCCGGCACCGCGCACACGTCCGAGCGCTGGTGGTGGGCCCGGGTGGCCTCGCCGGTGGTCACGTCCACGGTGGCCAGCGCCCGCGGCACGGTGGCGATCGGCTTCATCGCCGCCCGCACCCGCAGCACCTCGCCGGTGGACAGCCCGCCCTCGGTGCCACCGGAGCGACCCGAGGCCCGTCGCACCCCGTCCTCGGTCGGCACGATCTCGTCGTGCGCCCTCGAGCCGGGCACCCGGGCCAGCTCGAAACCGTCGCCGACCTCCACGCCCTTGATGGCCTGGATGCCCATCAACGCTCCGGCCAGCCTGGCGTCCAGCCGCCGGTCCCAGTGCACATGGGAGCCCAGCCCGACCGGCACCCCGTGGGCCACGACCTCGACGACACCGCCGAGGGTGTCGCCGTCCTTGTGGGCCGCGTCGATCACCTCCACCATCGCCCGGCTCGCCTCCGCATCCAGACACCGCACCGGATCGGCGTCCAGCCGTGCCACGTCCCCGGGCTCCGGCAGCGTACCGGCCGGGGCCTCCGCCCCGCCCAGGGCGACGACGTGGGAGACGATCTCGATGCCGGCCGTCTCCCTCAGATACGAGCGGGCCACCGTGCCCAGCGCCACCCGGGCGGCCGTCTCCCGCGCCGAGGCCCGCTCCAGGATCGGCCGGGCGTCGCCCACGCCGTACTTCTGCATCCCGGCCAGGTCGGCGTGGCCGGGGCGGGGCCGGGTCAGCGGCGCGTTGCGGGCCAGCTCGGCCAGCTCCGCCTCGTCCACCGGATCGGCCGACATCACCTTCTCCCACTTGGGCCACTCGGTGTTGCCGATCATGACCGCGACCGGGGAGCCCAGCGTCAGCCCGTGCCGCACCCCGCCCAGGAAGGTGACCTCGTCACGCTCGAACCTCATCCGCGCGCCGCGACCGTAGCCCAGACGCCGCCGCGCCAGCTCCTCCGCCACCATCTCCGTGGTGACCGGCACGCCGCAGGGCAGCCCCTCCAGCGTCGCCACCAGTGCGGGGCCGTGCGACTCCCCCGCGGTCAGCCAGCGCAACCTGCTCAACGGTGCTCCTCAGTAGTCCAGGCCCGTGCGTGCCACCGATCTTTTCACGATCGCGCCGCGGAACCGGCCGTCCGTCCAGCAGGCGGGACGCCCGTCTCGGCTGCCGGGCTCCCGCCCCGGTGCGTCAGGCCGTACGCGCCGCCAGCGCGGCCTCGCCCGCCGCGCGCATCGCGGCCAGCGGGGCCGGGGAGCGGCCGGTCATCATCTCGACCTGGAGGACCGCCTGGTGCACCAGGAGGTCGAGGCCGCCGAGGACCTGCCCGCCGACAGCGGACCAGACCGCGGCCAGCGGGGTCGGCCAGGGCTCGTAGAGGACGTCGAAGAGGGTGCCGGGCCGCTCGGGCACGGCCGCCGCCAGGGCGTCGGTGGCGCCCGCCGGGGTGGTGGCGATCACCAGCGGCGCGGTCAGCGCCCGCGGCGCGTCCGCCCAGCCGGCGGTCTTCACCGCCACGCCCAGCCGCTCGCCCCAGCCGCGCATCTCCTCGGCCCGCTCCCGGCTGCGGACGTACGCGGTGACCTCTCCGGTGCAGATCCGGGCGAGCGCCGCGAGCGCGGAGGAGGCCGTGGCTCCGGCGCCCAGCACCGCGGCGTGCGGGACGCTGCCCAGGCCGCGTTCGCGCAGCGCGGCGATCATGCCGGGGACGTCGGTGTTCTCGCCGAGACGGCGGCCGTCCGCGGCGAAGACCACGGTGTTGACGGCCCCGACCGAGGCCGCGGTGTCGCCGATCCCGTCCAGCAGGGGGATGACGGCCCGCTTGAGCGGCATGGTCAGCGACAGCCCGGCCCAGTCCTCGCCGCTCGCGGAGAGTTTCTCCAGGAACGGCGCGATGCCGTCCTCGTCCACCTCGAAGCGGTCGTATGACCAGCCGGTCAGCCCCATCTCCCGGTAGGCGGCCCGGTGGAGCACCGGGGAGAGGGAGTGGGCGATGGGTGCTCCCAGGACCGCCGCCCGCCTTCCGGCCGGACTCACTGGCCCTCCCCGTTCTTCTCCTGTTCCGCGTTGAACTTCTCCACGTGCCGGCTGTGCTCCTCGTAGGTGTCGGAGAACACCGTGTTGTCCTCCGTGATCGACACGAAGTAGTACCAGCCCCCCTCGGCCGGCTCCACCGCCGCGTGCAGCGCCTCGGCACCCGGGCTGTTGATCGGACCGGGCGGCAGGCCCTTCTTGGCGTAGGTGTTGTAGGGGTGGTCGAACT
The DNA here is from genome assembly GCF_057196705.1 of Streptomyces sp. ATLC9. Lineage (NCBI taxonomy): Bacteria > Bacillati > Actinomycetota > Actinomycetes > Kitasatosporales > Streptomycetaceae > Streptomyces > Streptomyces sp. ATLC9. Next base: position 22,388 of record NZ_JBXUOY010000035.1, read on the forward strand.
TGGCCATCGCACTGGGCGAGGGCACGTCCAGCGTGTACTGGTTCTTGGCGAAATTGTAGGTGGAGTCGAACTGCAGGTAGCCGTTGGTCTCGGTGTTGTCCGGCTTCAGCCGGTTGTAGACCACGCGGGAGACCTTCACGAAATCGTGCTTGTACTTGCCCTCCGCCTGCACCAGGCTGGCGACGGTGAGCACCTGGAGCGACGACTCCAGGCCGAGCCGCTCCGCGTGGCCCTCGAGGTCCGCCTTCTCGAACTCCCGGTCGGCCCGCTCCACCATCTTCCTGAGCAGGTCCTCGGGCTCGGTCTTGTCGCCCACGGTGTACTTGGCCGGGAAGAGGAAGCCCTCGGGGTTGTCCTCCGCCCACTCGGGCAGACCGAGGTCCGCCTTCCCGGCGGCCTTCTCCGTGGTGCCCTCCGCCAGTCCGAGCTTCTCGTCGATCAGCGCGTAGACCTCCGCGGCCCGCTTGCCCTCGGCGATGATCAGGGCGTTCTGGCTGGAGGGGTCGAGCATCATCTCGATGGCCGCGGCCGAGGACATCTCCTTGCGGAGCATGTAGACGCCGGACTGGATGGTCTTCGCCCTGGGGTTGGCGTTGGACGCCTCGATGAATCCCTGCCGGCTCTTGACCACACCGGCCTTCTCCAGGATGGCGCCCATCTGCGCCAGGCTGCTTCCCTCGGGAATCTCCACCTGGGTGTCGCCCTCGCCCTGGCCGGAGAAGTCGGGCGCGGCGGCGAAGTGGCTCTGGTAGAGGTCGTAGGCGAAATAGCCTGCCGTGCCGACGCCGCCGACCAGGACGAGCGCGACGGTCAGGCAGGCGATGCCGTTCCTGCCGCCCCGGCCCTTGCCCTTGTTCCTGCGGCCCGACCGGCCGCCGTCCTCGTCACCGCCGTCCTCGTCGCCGCCGTCGTCCGAGAAGAAGGCGTGCTCGCCCTGGTCCGGACCCGGGTCCCAGCCGGTCTCCTCGTCGGGCCCGGGGCCGGGGTCCGGCTCCTCGCGGCGCCGTCCCCGCGGGGAGCGCGGGGGCTGCTGTCCGTACTCCTCCTGGTGACCGTGCTGGTACTGCCCGTGCTGCTCGGGGTGCTCCGAGTGGGCTTCCTGGGCTCCGGGGCGACCGGTGTGGTCCCCGTACTGCTGCTGGTGACCGTACGGGTCGTCCCGGTGCTGCCCCTGGTGCTGTCCGTAGGGGTCCCCGTGCTGCTGCCCGCCGTACGGATCGCCGTACTGCTGCTGGTGACCGTACGGGTCGTCCCGGTGCTGCCCCTGATGCTGTCCGTAGGGGTCCCCGTGCTGCTGCCCGCCGTACGGGTCGCCGTACTGCTGCTGTCCGCCCTGGGTGTCCCAGTCCTGCTGCTCCTGCTGTCCGTAGCCGTACTGCTGCTGACCCTGGTGCTGCTGGTGAGGGTGGTACTGCTGCTGTCCGCCGTAGGTGTCCCAGTCGCCGTGCTGGGCCCCCTGCTGGGGTCCGTGGTGGGCTCCGCCGTTCCACCCCTGGTCCCCGTAGAGCGGGTCGTCGGGGTGCCACGGTTCGGAGCCGGTGCCCCGGCCATACTCAGTCATCGATCCCCTAGAGCCGTCGGACGGCAGCCGGTTGCGGTACGCGCGGACGCCGCTGCCCGAACAGCCGTCTCCGGCGTACGGCTTGGTGTTCGAACGGCGCCGTCCGGAACGGAACGCTACCGTACCGCTATCGGGCGGCCGTCTCGACGCACTCCCCCGGGGCCCGGCCGGACACCCGCTCGGTCTCCAGGGCACTCTGCAGGATCACCACGGCCGCGGCCTGGTCGATCCGGCCGCGCCCCTTCTTCGACGAGACGCCCGAGGCGCGCATGCCCCGGGCCGCGGCGACGGTGCTCATCCGCTCGTCCACCAGGCGTACCACCACCGGGGCGACGGCCCGGGCCAGCTCCCGGGCGAAGGCCCGCACCCGGGCCGCGGCCGGGCCCTCGCGCCCGTTGAGGGAGCGGGGGAGTCCGACCACGACCTCCAGCGGCTCGTACTCCGCGACGAGCTCGGCCAGCCGGCGGCGGGCGGCCGGGACGTCTCGCCCCGGCACGGTCTCCACCGGCGTGGCCAGAAGCCCGTCGGGGTCGCAGGAGGCGACCCCGATCCGGGCGTCCCCGACGTCGACGGCAAGCCGCCTGCCGCGCCGCATCAGGCGGCCGCCACCAGACGCTCGACGGCGGTGACGGCCTCGTCGACCGCCTGGGGGTCCTGGCCGCCGCCCTGGGCGAGGTCCGGCTTGCCTCCGCCTCCGCCGCCGAGGGCCTTGGCGGCGGCGCGGACGAGGTCGCCGGCCCTCAGGCCGCGGTCGCGGGCGGCGTCGTTGGTGGCGATGACGGTCAGCGGACGGCCGTTCGCCACCGAGAACAGGGCGACCACGGCCGGACGCCCGCCCTGGAGGCGGCCGCGCACGTCGAGGACGAGCTTGCGCAGGTCGTCGGCGGTCGTGCCGTCGGGGACCCGGGCCCCGACGAAGGCGGTCCCGTCGATGTCGCGGGCGGAGGAGGCCAGGCCCGCGGCGGCGGCCAGGACCTTCTCGGCGCGGAAGCGCTCGATCTCCTTCTCGGCGTCCTTGAGCTTGGCGAGCATCCCGGAGATCTTCTCCGGCAGCTCCTCGGGACGGCCCTTGAGCAGATCGGTGAGCTGGGAGACCACGGTGTGTTCACGGGCGAGGAAGTTGTAGGCGTCCACACCGACCAGGGCCTCCACACGGCGCACGCCGGAGCCGATGGAGGACTCGCCCAGCAGCTTCACCAGACCGAGCTGGGCGGTGTTGTGGACATGGGTTCCGCCGCACAGCTCCTTGGAGAAGTCGCCGATGGTCACCACGCGCACCCGGTCGCCGTACTTCTCGCCGAACTCCGCGATGGCGCCCTGCTTCCTGGCCTCCTCCATGCTCATCACCTCGGCCAGGACATCGAGTTCACGGGCGAGGACCTCGTTGATCCTCTGCTCGACGTCGGTGAGGACGGTGCCGGGCACGGCGGTCGGCGAGCCGAAGTCGAAGCGGAAGCGGCCCGGGGCGTTCTCAGAGCCGGCCTGGGCGGCCGTGGGGCCGAGCGCGTCGCGCAGCGCCTGGTGGGTGAGGTGTGTGGCACTGTGGGCGCGGGCGATGGCCCGGCGGCGCGTGACGTCGATGGCGGCGTAGGCCGGGGCGCCGACGGTGACCTCGCCGACCTGGACGGTGCCCTTGTGCACGGTGACGCCGGGCACCGGCTGCTGGACGTCGCGGACCTCGATGACGGCGCCGGAGCCCAGGCGGATGCGGCCGGTGTCGGGCTGCTGCCCGCCGCCCTCGGCGTAGAACGGGGTGCGGTCGAGTACGACCTCCACGTCGTCGCCCTCGGAGGCGGCCGGCGAGGGCAGGCCGTTCACCAGCAGTCCGACCACGGAGGTCTCGCCCTCGGTGTCGGTGTAGCCGGTGAAGACGGTGGCCCCGGCGGTGTCGGCGACCTCGCGGTAGGAGCTGAGGTCGGCGTGGCCGGTCTTCTTGGCCCTGGCGTCGGCCTTGGCTCGCTCCCGCTGCTCCTTCATCAGGCGGCGGAAGCCCTCCTCGTCCACGGACAGGCCCTGCTCGGCGGCCATCTCCAGGGTGAGGTCGATGGGGAAGCCCCAGGTGTCGTGGAGCAGGAAGGCCTTCTCGCCGGGCAGGACGGCTCCGCCGGCGGCCCTGGTCTCGGTGACGGCGGTGTCGAGGATGTTGGTGCCGGCCTTGAGGGTCTTCAGGAAGGCGGCCTCCTCGGCGAGCGCGACGGTCTCGATGCGCTGCCGGTCGGTGATCAGCTCGGGGTACTGCTGTCCCATCGCGCCGATCACGGTGTCGACCAGCTCGCCGACGACCGGCTTGCCGGCGCCCAGGATGCGCATGTTGCGGATGGCGCGGCGCATGATGCGGCGCAGCACGTAACCGCGCCCCTCGTTGCCGGGGGTGACGCCGTCACCGATGAGCATCACGGAGGTGCGCATGTGGTCGGCGACCACGCGCAGGGAGACGTCGGTGTCCTCGGCGGCCCCGTAGCGCACCCCGGTCAGCTCGCCGGCCTTGTCGATGACCGCGCGCAGGGTGTCGGTCTCGTACATGTTGTGCACGCCCTGCAGGATCATCGCCAGGCGCTCCAGACCGAGGCCGGTGTCGATGTTCTTGCTGGGCAGCTCACCGAGGATCGGGTAGTCCTTGCCCTGGCCCGGCCCGCGCTCGTACTGCATGAAGACCAGGTTCCAGATCTCCACGTAGCGCTCGTCGTTGACGGCCGGGCCGCCCTCGGCGCCGAACTCCGGGCCGCGGTCGTAGTTGATCTCGGAGCAGGGGCCGCAGGGACCGGGCACGCCCATGTCCCAGTAGTTCTCCTTCTTGCCCAGGCGCTGGATCCGCTCGGCGGGGACGCCGACGATGTCGCGCCAGACGCGCTCGGCCTCGTCGTCCTCCTCGTAGACGGTGATCCACAGCCTCTCCGGGTCCAGCCCGTAGCCGCCCTTGTCCTGGGGAGTGGTGAGCAGCTCCCAGGCGAGCTCGGCGGCGCCCTTCTTGAAGTAGTCGCCGAAGGAGAAGTTGCCGCACATCTGGAAGAAGGTGCCGTGCCGGGTGGTCTTGCCGACCTCTTCGATGTCCGGGGTGCGCACACACTTCTGCACGCTGACGGCGCGCTCGTACGGCGGAGTGGCCTCACCCAGGAAGTACGGCTTGAAGGGCACCATGCCCGCGGGGACCAGCAGCAGCGTCGGGTCGTCCGCGATCAGCGACGCCGACGGCACGACGGTGTGCCCCCGCTCCTCGAAGAAGCGCAGCCAGCGGCGGCGGATTTCAGCCGACTCCATCAGTGGTCCTCATTCCGGTCGTACGGGTGGGTGGCTCCGAGGGCGGGGCGGTGCGGGGCCCGCCCGGCGATCCCCCGGCGGTCTTCTGCCTGGCCCGCGGCCCCGGGGGCGGTGGAGGCCGTCAGTCCCAGTGCGTCGTTCAACTCGATCTCCCGCTGCGCCATTCCGGCGCGGACGTCGAGTGCGAAGTCCTTCAGCCGGTGCCCGGCCGCCACGGCCTGGTCCGCCGCTCGTACGGCGAGGCTGTCGGGCGCGAGACTGCGCAGCTTGCGGTTGACCTTGGTGGTGGCCCAGACGCCGGTGGCGGCGCCGGCACCGAACCAGAAGGCGCGGCGGAACACGGTGGGATCAGTCCTTTCCGTCGCGGCGCCGGTCGGCCCCCCGGCGCGCGGCCGGCACGGACCGGCCCACGACGACGGGGCGCTTCGGCCGCGGCGGGTCGCTCTTGCGGCCGAGGGCTCGGCGCACTCCGTACCCGAACGCGGCCACCTTCACCAGTGGGCCGCCGAAGGCGGTCGAGACGGTGGAGGAGAGCGCCGAGGCGTTGGCGGTGACCTCCTGGACGTCGGAGGCGATGGCGTCCACCCGGCTGAGCTGGCTCTGCGCCGACCGGACGGTCTCGGACGCCTCGGTGAGGAGGGGGACCGCACGCTCGGTCACGTCCGTCACCAGTCCGGTCGCCGCCTTGAGCGTCTGCGCGAGCCTCACCAGCACCACGGCGAGGAACGACACCAGGATCGCCCAGAAGACGGCCACCAGGAGGCCGGCCACCTCTCCACCGGACACGCTGCACCGCTTCCCTCGGGTCGTATGGGGTCGGCCGCCGCGTCCTGCGGTTCGTGGGGGTACCTGCCCACCGATCTCACGGGTGCGACGGCGGATACCGACCTTATCGCGCCGCGGGCCGTCGCCCGTACCGCATTCCCTCCGGCCCGGCGGGCGGGGCGGCGTCCGCGCCCGCTCCCGCGCGCCGCGCCGGGGCACGCCGCGGGCCCCCTGCCGCGCGATGCGCCAGGAGGGCCGGGGACCGGGAGGCCCGGGTGTCCGTGCCGCCGGGACCGGGCGGTACGGGCGGTACGGGCACGCCGGAGGATCAGCGGGCGTAGTACTCGACGACGAGCTGCTCGTCGCAGACGACCGGGATCTCCTTGCGGTTCGGGTCGCGGTCCAGGCGGAAGGCCAGCGCCTGGAGGTTGACCTGGAGGTATCGCGGGGTCTCGCCGTCGGGCGCGTAACCGCCCTCGCGCGCCACCAGGAAGGGATGCTTGGCGCGGCTGCGCTCGCGGACGGAGACCACGTCGTCCGGACGGACGCGGAAGGAGGGCTTGTCGACCTTGCGGCCGTTGACCTCGATGTGGCCGTGCACGACCATCTGGCGGGCCTGGTAGACGGTGCGGGCGATGCCCGAGCGCAGGACGAGCGCGTCCAGGCGGCGCTCCAGCTCGACGACCAGGGCCTCACCCGTCTTGCCCTCGGCCTTGCGGGCGCGGTCGTAGGCGCGGACCATCTGGCGCTCGCTGATGTCGTACTGGGCGCGCAGCCGCTGCTTCTCCAGCAGCCGGACCTTGTAGTCGCTGTTCTGCTTGCGGCCCCGGCCGTGCTCGCCCGGCGGGTACGGCCGCTGCTCGAAGTACTTCACGGCCTTCGGGGTCAGCGCGATGCCGAGCGCACGCGACTTCTTGACCTTGGGACGCGACTGGTTCACGTTGAACGGACCTCCGTGTAATTTAGGTGAGCCTAACCTTAGCGGAGGAGAACGCATGTTTCGACCTGGGAGCCCCCTGCCCGGCACCGGTTCCGCACGCGGCGGGGGGCCCCGGGGGCGGGGGGGGGGGGGCCCCCGGGGGGGGGGGCGGGGGGGGGGGGGGGGGCGGGGCGCGG
>NZ_JBXUOY010000036.1:0-29062 GCF_057196705.1 Streptomyces sp. ATLC9
GCGCAGGACGCCGCGGCGGCTGCTGCCCGGTATACGGGCGGGGGATGTCCGGGGCGGCCGGTGAGGCGGGTGTGTCCGGGGTGCGGCCGGACGGTGTGCGCCGCTGGGTTCGGGGATCGCTCACGTGCGGCTCCTCACGGTGCGGTAGGGGGTTACCGCCGGTTTACCGACAGGAGTTGTGAGCATGACACTCACGGCATCGGCAGACAATCCGTCTGCGCGGGATCGCCGTCGGGCGGCCCGGGCGCCCGCGGCTGCCCGGGCCGGAAACCGCCGGACGGGTGCGGCACGCCCCGCCGCCCGGCTACCAGAGGTCGCCGTCGCGCCAGTCGCAGACCAGCTCACCGGAGGCGTCCAGCTCCGCGCCGCCCGCCACCGGCAGCACGTGGACGCATCCGTCGTCCTCCTCCGTGCGCACGGTGCCCGAGGGGGAGAGAGCCGAGAGGGGGCCCCGCCACAGCAGCCAGCCGCGCGCCGCGTAGAAGCCCGCCGCCTCGTCGGTGGAGGCCAGCGCACCCAGGTCGTACGCGTCGCGCACCACCTGTTCCAGAGCCCCCATCAGCGCGGCCCCGTACCCGTGTCCGCGCCGGCCGGCGCGGACCCCGACCCCCACCACGATGCCGGCGCGCAGCGCCCGGCCGCCGTGCAGCAGCCTCCGCTGCACCAGCGAGGCGTGGCCCACCAGCTCCGCACCCTCCCAGGCCAGCGCGTGCACACCGCCCAGTGCGTGGTCCCAGTCCTGGTCGGTCATGTCCCCCTCGAACACCTCGTCGAGCAGGGAGCGGGCCGCCGCGCGGACGGAGGCGTCCAGATCCGCCGTGTGGACGAGGACGACCCGGCCCGGGCAGCCGCCGTCCCCGATGCTGATGCCGGTCATGCCCCCATCCTGGCGGCATGACGCCGCCCGCCGCCGTGTCTTCACGGCGGCGGGCGGCGACGCGCGGAAGGGGGGTGAGCCCCGGGGCGGCGGGCCGGACGGGGCCGGGACGCCTCAGGGGCGTCCCGGCCCCCGGCCGCGCAGCCTGCTCAGCGCCTGCTTGGCCTGGGACCGCTTCCTGGGATCGGAGGCCATCCTCCTGGCCTTCGAGGTCAGTCGGCGGCCCTGCGGGGTTCGGGAGAACATGGCGATCTTCCTCAGAATGCCCGGCACGGTTCCTCCAGCTGTTCACGGGTGCCCGCCGTGGCGAGCCGCACCCTTTGCGCTCGGTTGTCCTCATCGCCTCCTACCCCGGCGGGCGCGGGTGATGTGTGGGGCCTTCCCGGAGCCGTGCGGCGGTCTTCTGAACGCGTGTTCCCGGTGCGAGTGGGCCGCTCTAGGATGAGCCCCGGTTCGCCGGCGACCGCGAGGGGGAGAAGCGTTGAAGCGTCCCACGATGGTGGACATCGCCCGCCGTGCGGGGGTGACCAAGAGCGCGGTGTCCTTCGCGCTCAACGGCCGCCCGGGCGTGTCGGAGGCGACCCGCGCCAGAGTGCTCGCCATCGCGGATGAACTGGGCTGGCAGCCCAACAGCGCGGCCAGGGCCCTCTCGGACGGCAGGGCCGGGGCCTTCGGACTGGTGGTGGACCGCCCCGCCCGCTCCCTGGGCATCGAACCGTTCTTCATGCAGCTGGTCTCCGGAATCCAGAGCGAGCTGTCCGGGGACGGCACCTCCCTGCTGTTCACCGTCGCGTCCGACGCGGACGCCGAGACGGCCACCTACCGGGCCTGGTGGGCACAGCGCAAGGTCGACGGCGTCTTCCTGGTCGACCTGCGCGTGGACGACCCCCGGATACGCGCCCTGGAGGAACTGCGCCTGCCCGCCGTGGTGATCGGCGCGCCCGTCGGCACCGGAAGCCTGCCGGCGGTGTGGAGCGACGAGGCGGCGGGGGTGCGCACCGCCGTCACCCACCTCACCGACCTCGGACACCGCTCCATCGCCCACGTCACCGGGCCCGCCGTCCTGCGGCACACCGTGCTCCGCACCGAGGCGTTCGCCGCCGCCACCGCCGAACGCGGCGTCACCGGCCGGAGCGTGGAGGCCGACTACAGCGGCGAACAGGGCTGCGCCGCCACCCGTGCCCTGCTGGAGGGCGACGGCCGCCCCACCGCGATCCTCTACGACAACGACGTGATGGCCGTCTCCGGCCTGAGCGCCGCTCAGAGCCTGGGCGTCCGCGTCCCCGAGGACGTCTCCCTGGTGGCCTGGGACGACTCGCCGCTGTGCGGGCTGGTCCACCCCGGGCTGACCGCGCTGCGCCGCGACATCGCCGCCTACGGCGCCCTGTCCGCCCGCCGGCTCAAGGCCGTCGTCGCCGGCCACCGCGTCGGGCACCGCCGCGCGCCCGGCCCCGCCCTGACCGTCCGCGCCAGCACCGCCGCCCCCTCGCGTGACACCGCCCCGCTGTAGCCCGCCGGCGCCGGGCTACCGGACGAAGGCGGTGACGCCCTCGTACCTGCCCTGTGAGGCCTCGCCCGTCGTCTCGTACTCCAGGAGCAGCAGTCCGTTCGGTGTCGCCTCGTGGCGGGTCAGGCGGAGACCGGAGGGGTCACCGGGGCCGGACATCAGACGGCGGCCGGCCCTGAGCACCGTGGGCGCGACCACGAGGCGGAGCGTGTCGACCAGGCCCGCGGCCAGCAGCGCGTCACCCAGGCGGGCGCTGCCGTGGACCTGGAGCTCCCGCCCCGGCCGCGTCCTGAGCTCGGCGACCGCGCTGACCGGATCGCCTCTGAGGACGGTCGTGGGGTGCCAGGCCCCTTCGGCGAGGGTGTTGGAGACGACGTACTTCGGCAGTGTGTTCATCCGCTCGGCGAACGGGTCGGCCGGGTCGGTGATCGCCGGCCAGTCGTGTGCGAACGCCTCGTAGGTGCGCCGCCCCAGCAGCAGGCCGTCGGCCAGGTCGAGCCAGTCGGAGGCGCGCCGGACGAACGTCCCGTCGATGTGGGGAACGAGCCAGCCGCCGCGGCCGAAACCGCCGCTGGTGTCCTCGTCCGGGGAGCCGGGCCCCTGGCTGACCCCGTCGAGCGTGGTGAAGGCGGTGAGGGCGATCCTCATCGCGGGGCCCGTCGCGGAACCGTGCTCTCGGCGAGGGCTGCCAGCTGGTCGGCGACCGAACCCCAGCCCTCGGCGAAGCCGAGCCTGGCGTGGCGGGCGCGGGCCTCCGGGTCGCCGTGCCGCACGACCATCCGGTAGCCGGTGCCCTCCGGATGGTCGGCCAGTGTGATCGTGGCGGTCATCGCGACCGGGGCCGGATCAGCGGGCCGCCAGACGCTGTCCACCGCGTTGGTGAACACGATCCGGTGGAGTTCGTCCACGGCGAGGAAACACGCGTCCAGGTGCGGGACGAACTCGCCCCCGCCCTCGCTCAGCCGCGTCACGAACGCCCCGCCGGGCCGCGGTTCCAGATGGTCCACCCGGCAGCGGGCCGGGGCCGGGACCCACCACCGCTCGAGCCGGGCCGGGTCGGTCCAGGCCCGCCAGACGGTCGTCCGCGGCGCCCGGATGACCCGCTCCAGGGCGAGATCCAGATCGGGGTCGAAGCCGGGGCCGGGGGCGGGTGCGGAGCCGAATTCGGGATCGGGGTTCACTGCCTGTTCTCCTCCGGGTCGGTGACGAACTGCTCGAGTCGGTCGGTGCGTTCCTCCCAGATCCGGCGCTGCTGTGCGAGCCAGTCGTCGACGAGGGCGAGCCGCTCGCGGTTGAGCACGCAGCTGCGCACCCGGCCGGACTTGACGGTGTGTATGAGCCCGCTCGACTCGAGCGTCCGCACGTGCTTCATGAACGAGGGGAGGGTCATCGGGAACTCGCGGGCGAGGTCGCCGACGCTCCTGGGCCCGTGGCCGAGGTGCCGGACGACCGCACGCCGGGTCGGGTCGGCGAGGGCGACGAACACGCCGTCCAGCTCCGCCGTATGCTTAACCATGTGGCTAAGTGTTGCGCGAGACAGTGGTCAGCGCAAGGACTGAGCGCCCAGGTGGCCGATCGGTACCGGTTCTCCGGGAGCACCGCCGCAGGACCGGCCGGGGCGTCAGGTCCCGGGGTTCAGCATCGCCGCCGCGGTGGCCCGGTCGGTCTCCGCACCGGTGGTCAGCGCGTACAGGGCGTACCCGATCGGGGAGGCGTCCCACAGGTGCTTGGCCTGGGCCGCCAGACCGGGGTGGACGTGCCCGCCCGCCCGCTCGTACGCGGTGAGAGTGGTCTGCAGCGCCTCCTCGCCCGCGGCGCCGTACTGGAAGGACAGGTCACGGGCGGGGTCGTCCACGCGGGCGGTGGTCCAGTCCAGGACTCCGGTGATCGCGCCCTCCTCGTCCAGCAGCACGTGCGCGGGGTAGATCTCGCCGTGGGTCATCACGGTCCGCTCCGGCCAGCAGGTGTCGTCCTCGAGCCAGGCCCGCCAGGCCTCGGCCAGGGCGGGGGAGACGGTGAAGGCCTCGCTCACACGGGCGATGTCGTCCCGCCACGCCTGACGCACCCGGGCCGGGGTGCGGACCTCGACACCCGCGGCCCCCGCCTGCTCCGGGGTGATGGAGTGCAGACAGGCCAGCAGGCGCCCCAGGCGCTCGGCGTAGTCCGGGCCGGCGGGGTCCATGTGCCAGTCGGGCTCTCCGGTATCGGTCAGGGTCAGGCCCGGGGCGCCGGGCAGGGCCGGGTAGGCGATCAGCTCGGGGGAGCGGACCTGCCAGTCGGGGACCGCGACGCCGTCCTCGGCCAGGACGGGGGCGACCAGGTCGAGGATGCGCCCCTCGGCGGCCATGCCCTCGGAGACGTCGGCCCGGCGCGGCACGCGCAGCACCCACCTGCGGCCGCTCGTGTCGAAGGCCATGACGACCCGGTAGTCCAGGCCCGCCTCGTTCACGGTGGCGTCCCGCGCGGACAGGCGCAGGCCGTGGACGGCGGCCAGAGCGACGACGTCGTCGATCGTGTTCACGGGCCCACGCTCCCATCCGCGCCCGTGCCGCCTCCAGTCCTTTTCCCACGGCCCGTTCCGCGGAGCGGCCGCTCCGGAGCGGCACGGCCCACTCCCGACCGTTCTCGCCTGCCAGATCAACTTGCCGACCGTCCGGCGCACCGGCCCGTGCCCGGTGAACACCAGTCCGGACACGGAAGCGTCAAGAGTCCATGGCCGCCCGGTCGGCCTCACCGTGCAGGACGCAGAACTCGTTTCCTTCGGGACCGGCGAGGACCACCCAGCCCGAACCATCGGGATCGCGGTGATCGGCGACAAAGGCGGCCCCGAGGCCCAGCAGCCGGTCCACCTCCTGATCGCGCGAGGTCTCCGGGCGCAGGCACAGGTGGATCCGGTTCTTGACCGTCTTGCCCTCGGGCACCTGGTTGAAGTACAGCACCGGGCCGTCCGCCAGCAGCACCTGGGTCTCCCGGCCGCCCGGCCTGTCCTCCGGATGCAGCGGACGGCCGGTCGCCCCGCTCCGGAACCGGGCCAGCCCGTAGGCGTCCGCACAGTCGATTGCCGCGTTCCGCGGTACCGAGACCATGCGCGCAACTCTTCCCGATCTCCGCGCCGAACGCCACCGGGTCGCGCTCGTCCCCGTGTACGCAGCTCGGTGAACGCCTGGCAACCTCAGTTTGAGCAGACGGGGTGGAAAGTGGGGGCGGCCCGCTCGAGGACGGTGGTTTCCTCGGTCACCAGGGTTGTTCTGGCGGGTGCCCGGGGTGACTACTTCACGTAGTTGTAGACGGTCGCCCGGGAGACACCGAGTTGGTCGGCGATGAGCTGTGCGGAACTCCGGGTCTCGAAGAACCCCTCGCGATGCAACCGCCGGACCAGTTCGCGCTTCTGGTCGCGGTTGAGGCCGCGGGGGGTACTGGAGCGTTCGGCGGCGAAGGAGTCGATGGCCGACCGGAGTTCGCGTCCGGTGCGGTCGCGCAGCGTCTCCAGGGTCTCACCCCGGTGTCCGGCGTCCGTGGCGACGAGGTCGGCCAGGGCGATCGCCAGCGGGGACAGCGTGCTGACGTCCAGGTTCAGGCAGAGGGCCGCGACGTAACGCCCGTCGGCGTTCTTGATGCCGATCGAGGTGCTCTTGGCCGGGCGTCCGTCGGGGAACCGGTTGCTGTAGTTCTGGATGACGCTGGGGTGGTCGGGGTCCGCGATGCGGCGCAGCCCCAGTTCGGTGGCGGAGTCGCCGATCTGCCGCCCGGACAGGTTGTTCTCGATGACGCGGATGGCGCTGTCGGGCCGGCGCAGGTCGTGCAGGACGACTTCGCACAGGCCCGGGAACATGCGCCCGACGGCGACGGCGATGCGCTCGGCTTCCCGTAGGAGGTGCTCGTCCTCCTGCGCGGAGTGTTCGCCGGTGGGTTCGTCCTGGGAGGGGTGTGCCATCGCGCTGTCCTTTCCCGGCACCGGCTCAGTCGGCGGCTCGGTCGGCGGGTCCGGCGAACACCGAGGCCATCTTCTCGGCGGACTTCAGCCCCGCACCGGTGAGCACGACCACGGTGGTCTCGCCCGGCGCGATGTCGCCCGTCGCGATGAAGTGGTCGAGGGCCGCCGCGGCGACGCTACTGGTCGGCTCGGCGTACAGCCCTCGCGAGCTCAGTGCGCGGACCGCGGCGTGGATCTCCGCCTCCGGGACGGCGTAGGCGGCGCCGCCGGAGCGGCGGACGGCCTCCACCGCCTCGGGCAGCCGCACCGGGTGGGCGATGGACGCGCCCTCGGCGATCGTCGGTATCCGCTCGCCGCGCTGAGCCGGGTCGATGCCGTTGAACGTGTCGGCGATGGTCGCCCAGTGCTCGGGCTGCCCGACGAACAGGCGCGGGCGCCGGTCGATCTGGCCGGCGTCGAGCAACTCGCCGAAGGCGATGTCGCACCCGATGATGTTGCTGCCCGCTCCGGCCACCAGGACGATGTTGTCGGGTGCGGTGAAGCCGAGGGACTCCCACATCTCGTAGGCGATGGTCTTGGTGCCCTGGATGAACATGGGGTGCCAGTTGTGGCTGGCGTAGGGGATCCGCTCCGACTGGCGGATCGCCTCGTCCGAGACCTCGTCGCGGGTGCCGGCCACGAGCTCGATCTCGGCCCCGTAGGCACGGGCCTGGAGGATCTTGGCCTCCGAGGTGGCGGCGGGAACGATGATCTTGGCGCGGATGCCGGCAGCGGCGGCGTAGGCGGCCACCGCGGAACCGCCGTTGCCCGAACTGTCCTCCAGTACGCGGTCGGCGCCGTGCGCCGCGAGATGGGACACCATCACCGACACGCCCCGGTCCTTGAAGCTGGAGGTCGGGTTGAACCACTCCAGCTTGAAGTGGACGCGCCGACCGGCCCAGTCGACCGGGACCATCGGCGTGCATCCTTCGCCCAGGCTCACCCGGCGGGCGGCCGGGACGGGCAGGGCCGCGTGGTAACGCCACAGTGACCGCTCGGTGGTGTCGATCTGCTCGGGGCTCAGGCCCGGCAGCGGGCTGACGGCGAGGGGGCTGCCGTCCTCGCCCCGCCAGCGGGGGTCGTCCAGGGAGTAGTGCTTTCCGGACCGGTCGTACAGGCCGGGGGCGGTGACGGCTGAGTGCTGTTCGGCGTTCATGGACGGTTCCGGCCTCTCCTCGCTCGACGTGCCGTCACCGGGCCCCGCGACCCGGCAGGCACCCTGCCACTCTCGTACTGGATTGATTTTCCAGATATGTACACCGAGTCTAATCACTCGTCGGCGCGCCGCGCCGCACCGACCTGGAACGCGCTCGCCGACTCCGCCGGGGCCGTTCCGCCCTCGGCGGCCGAAGCGGTGACCACCCCTACGGGCTCACGCTCACACCGGCACGGGTCAGGACCTCGTCGGCCGGCTCCCGCCGCAGGCGCGGCGCCTCGCTGAAGTACGCGGGCAGGCCGCGCTCGGTCACTTCGGAGCGGATCTCCTCCAGGAGATCCTCCAGGAGGTCCTCCGGGATCGTCACGGTGACCCTCTTGGTTGCCATGCGCGACACCATGCTCATGGTGTCGCTCCCCATGCTCGGTGAATCAGCAGGCCGCACGGAGCGACTCCTGCTCCATGCGGCAGTCGCGGCACAACTGGCCGGGCCGGGCCGCGCGGATGGCGCGTTCGCAGCCGTCGCAGGTCTGGAGGGGCAGGACGGCGGGCTTGGCGGGCGGCGGGGCCGAGGCGGGTGCGGGCAGGGGCAGATCGCTGAGGCGGAAGGCCAGGATGCGGGCCGGGCGGGCCAGGAAGCGTTCGGGCAGGCCGGCGGTGAGCGTCTCGGTGATCCGGGCGGGGGACACGCCCGCCGCGAGCCACCGGGCCACATCCGGGGCGAGCCGGGCGGCCTCGCTCTCGGAGAGGATCAGCCGGGGGTCGGCGTTGCGGAGACAGGCCAGGACCCGTACCGCGTCCGGATCGGCCTCGCCGAGCGGAGCAGGCGGAGCAGGCGGAGCGGGCTGAGCAGGCGGCGCCTGCGGCGACCGCACCACGGCCGGGAGCGGGTCCGGGGGAGCGGCGGACGGGTCCGGGGGAGGCGGCAGGGGCGCCGGGTCGGAAGCCGTACGCGGCGCGGGCACGCGGACGGGTGCGGGACGAGGCCGGCGGCCGGGCGGCGGGGTCGGGTCGTCGTCGCTCGGCGGTACGTCGTGGAAGTAGGTGCGGGTACGGACCCGGCCGTCCGGCCCGCGCTCGCGCCGCCGCTCCAGATGCCCGGACGCCTCCAGCTCCCGCAGAGCGCGGGAGATCAGGATCTCGCCCTCGGAGAAGTGCTCGCACAGCGCGGTGATGCTCACCGGGGCGCCGTCCGGCAGGGATGCGATGTACGCCGCGACCCCGATGGTGACCGCGCTGCCGGGCCGCTGGGCGAGGACGTTGGCGAGAACGGTGAAGTTGGCGGTGAGGCGGGTGCGTACGTGGATCACGCCGGATGCCGGTGCACCGGCGCGGGCGCGTGAGCGCGCGCTAAACTGCGAGTCAGCCATCGGGAAGGTGCTTTCTTCCTGATCGGTGAGGCCCTCGGACCGGGATGGCAGTCCCGACCGGGGGCCGCAACTTTTTGCGGTTGTCGCGATGAACGTAACCACCCGCTTTTCAAACCCGCAAGCTCGTCACCCGTATGGGTGACGAGGGGAAAGGGTGGGTGGGTGGGTGGTTCTTTCTCCCGGTTCTTTAAGGGAGTCGGTGGCCCGCCGGACCCTCGGGGGCGAGGGTCCGGGGGGCCCGGGGAGCCGACGCACACCGGCCCCCGGATCGCTCAGGCGCGGCGGTCGGCCTTCAACTCGCTTATGAAGGAAGCCCAGGACGCCGACGGGAACGCCAGCACCGGCCCGTGCGAGACCTTGCTGTCACGGACGGGGACGATGCCGGGGAAGCCGTCGGCCACCTCCACGCAGTTGCCACCCTCCTGGTTGCTGTAGCTGCTCCTGCGCCACTCGGCGCCGCTGAGATCGGGACGGGACACTCGCTTCACGGTTGTCCTCCAGCGCGGATCGGATCATGTCGAGCGACATGAGCGGGGGCAGGGCTGCCGCCCGCAGCCGATCGTATGTCTCCCTGTACGGCCTGACCTCCGCCGGTTCCTCGACGAGTTGGCCGTAGTCGGCGCCTTCCGTGTAGACCGTCTCCGAGCCGTCCGGCATCGTCAGCAGGGTCAGGGAACCGCCCAGCGCACCATGCTCGCCCTGGTCGAACGGCAGCACCTGCACGGTGATGTGACGCTCCTCGG
Source organism: Streptomyces sp. ATLC9 (assembly GCF_057196705.1). Lineage (NCBI taxonomy): Bacteria > Bacillati > Actinomycetota > Actinomycetes > Kitasatosporales > Streptomycetaceae > Streptomyces > Streptomyces sp. ATLC9. Next base: position 9,627 of record NZ_JBXUOY010000036.1, read on the forward strand.
CCGCTTCGAGGAGGCTCGCCAACTGGTCCCGCATGACGGCGCGGCCTCCGATCGGACGCCGCAGCACCGACTCGTCCAGGATCACCCACAGTTCGGGATGGCCCGGTGACCAGAGTCGTGCCTGCCGCCCGATCCGGGCCGCGACGCGTTCCTCCAACTGTTCCTTGCCGCTGAGCGTCCGGCCGACGCTCAGCAGGGCTCGCGCGTAGTCCTCGGTCTGGAGCAGGCCGGGCACCACATGCGCCGCGTACTCGCAGATGGACACCGCTCGTTCCGCGTACTCCATGAACCTGCGCGACCAGTCCGGGAACGTCTCGCGGTAGACGTACGGCCACAGGTCGACCAGCAGGTTGTCCGCTGCGAGGGCGTCGTCCAGCGTGCGCGCCAGTTCAAGCGTCGGTCTCGCTCCGGAGGCCCGCTCGACCTGGGTGATCCGGCTGGCGACCACATGCGCCTTCTCACCCAGTTCCGCCTGGGTCAGCCCGGCGGCGACGCGGAGTCTGCGCACCCGCGAGCCGAACAGGGCCGCCATCGATGCCCCGGGATCAATATCCTTGGCCAAAACATCACTTCCGTTTCTTACGTGCTGGAAGGTAAGGCTTCATCCCCTTCCGAGCCTATGCTCGTCGGTCGATCCTGAAGCACGGAACGTAATGATCCGCCTACGTTGCGGATCGAACGAGGAAGCGAAGGACGGCTTTCGTGCTGCTGACGACGACCACGCCCGACGAGGAACCGCAGCCGGGCGCGGCACACCCGGGCGACCCCGAACCCCTGCCGTTCACGCGGCGGTTCACGTCATCCGCCAAGGGGGCGCGGCTCGCCCGGAAGCTCGCCGTGCGGCGCATGGAGGAGTGGGGGTGGCCGGCCGCGTCGGACGTCTCGTGCACCGTCTCCCTGCTGGTCGGCGAGCTGGCCGCCAACGCGGTGCGGCACGGCCGCGTGCCCGGACGCGACTTCCGCCTCGCGCTCGAAGTGCGAGGAGAGGTGATCCGCATCGAGGTCGCGGACGCCTCCCCGGTCCGGCCTCCGGCCGCCCCACCCTCACCATCCGCCGAGGAGGAGTCGGGGCGCGGCCTGCTCCTGGTGGACATTCTCGCCACCCGCTGGGGCGCGGTCCCGCGCGACCCCGTCGGCAAGACGGTCTGGGCGGAGGTGGCGGCCCCAGGCCGCTGAAAGGGAGAATGCGTCCGTGTACATCCGAGCCGTGCGCCTGGACGAACTGCCCGTCCTCCAGGACATCGAGAGGGCCGCCGGGCAGTGTTTCCGGGACATCGGCATGCCGGAGATCGCCGAGGACGAGCCGCTCCCGCTCGGTGAGCTCGCCCGCTACCACCGTGCCGGGCTGGCCTGGGCCGCGGTCAACGGCGCCGATGTCCCGGTCGCCTACCTGATCGCCGACCGCGTCGACGGCGGCCTCCACGTCGAGCAGGTCTCGGTGCACCCGGACAGCGCGCGTCGCGGTGTCGGCCGGTCGCTGCTGGAGCATCTGGCGGACGACGCCAGGAGCGAAGGGGTACCAGCCCTGACCCTCACCACGTTCACCCGGGTCCCCTGGAACGCCCCCTACTACGCACGCTGCGGTTTCCGGGTCATGGACGACACCGGGCTCACTCCCGGCCTGCGGAGGATCCGCGAGAGCGAGGCGGCCCACGGTCTGGACCGGTGGCCGCGGGTCTGCATGCGCCGGGCACTGTGACACCACGGGGACGCCGTCGCGGTCTGTTCAGGCGCTCGCCGTCCCGAGCGTGCGCCGGGCGCACGGGCGCACTCCGGAACCGCCGACTGTGACTCCGTGCGCCCCTGGTGGACCGTGCGGCGCTGAGCCCACGATGGCTCGTGGTTCGGACGCCCCGTCACCCGACGAGGCGTCACGAGTGACACAGGTAAATGACGCGAGCGAGAGGCCGGGGCGACCCGGCCTCACCCATGTCCGGGCCCGCCGACCGGCGGACCCGCGTCTTCCGGAAGGACATCCATGTTACGCCGGTCCACCGTCATGCTCCGCCTGCTGGTGCCGATGGCACTCGCCGCGGGCGTCATCGTGCCCCTCTCGGCGGGTACCGCCTCCGCCGCGCAGCCGATATGCATGAGCGGCAACCTCCAGTTCGACTACCAGTCCGCCGAGGCGGGCACCCACAAGCCGACCCTGACCCGGGCCGCCCGCAACGCCTCGGTCGAGCTCTGGGGCCGGGAGAGACCGACCGATCCCATCCAGAAGCTGAACACCGGAACCGAGCTGACCGGTGGGGCCGACGGCTCGTTCAACCTCTGCCACACCCCGGTCAACACCGTCTCGATGGATCGTCTGTACGTGCGTTTCGCCACCCGCAACAACCAGGTGTGGCGGGTCGCCAACGCCTCCGGCACGGTCTACACCCACGCCACGCCGATGCAGTCGAACGTGACGGCGAACGTCAACCTGGGCACCGTCAAGCCCACCACGGCGAGCCGCGCCTGGCACGCCTTCGACACCGTCAACCTGCTCTGGTCGCGCCGTGTCAACTCCACCACCCCGTGCTGGACGACCGCCGAGACGAACGCCGCGACCTGCACCACGCTGACGCTGCGCTGGCAGGCCGGGTCCTCCAGCGGACCGTGGTACGACCTGTCGAACACCGTGCACCTGGCCGACGCCGACCCGGACTCCGAGCACACCGTGCTGCACGAGGCGGGCCACTTCTTCCAGCACCGGCTGTACAACGGCACGTTCCCGAACGTCACCAACTGCAACCCGCACTACATCGAGAAGGCGTCGTCCGCCACCTGTGCCTGGACCGAGGGCTTCGCCGACGCGGTGGCCGCCTACCTGCTCGGCGACGAGCGCTACGTGTGGCCGAACGGGGCGTCCTACCCGTTCACCCACGCCGCGGGCTGGCAGACCGGTGACCATGTGCAGGGCAACGTGGGCGGCTCGCTGCTCCGGCTGTGGAACCAGGTGGACGGCAGCTGGGACCGCTCCATCGCCACCCTGGCCTCGCACACGCCCTCGACGTTCGCCGACTGGTTCAAGAACGTCCGCCCGACGGCCGTGCCGCCGCTGTCCACCACCGGCGCCGCGCTGGCCGCACTGGAGACGTACGCCGTCAACTACGGCCCCACGGTGGTGGGCGACAACGCCTACCACGCGCTCAGCAACGGCGGCGGAGTCGCCCTGCAGCGCGGCGGGACCTGCAGCGGCGGCATCCCGTCGGTGGCCGAGTTCGCCGCCCTGGACACCTCGGAGCCCTCGCAGCGCTGGAAGTTCACGGCCAACGGTGACGGCACCGCACGGATCTACGACAGCTGCCTGATCCCGCTCTACCTGACCGCACCGACCACCGCCGGTGGCCAGGTCTCCCTGCAGCCCCTCTACCTCGGTACCTCCAACCAGCGCTGGCAGGTGACCCAGAACGCCGTCGGCACCTACACCCTGACCAACCCGGCCACCGGCTTCGTCCTGGACGGCAACGCGACCGCGGGCCAGGCGGTCACCGCCAACACCGCTTCGGCCGGCTCGAACAGCCAGAACTGGGCGTCGGTGTTCTCCATCTCCTGATCGAGCTCCTGATCGGGTCCGCACGGTCACGGGACGGCCCTCTTCCCAGCCGCTCCCGTGTCCTGGGGAGGCCCGGAACACTCCTCGGACACGGGAGCGGCGGCCGTTGACCCCACCGGCTCCCGGGCCGCCGCCGACGGCTCGCTGCGGGCCGTCGGCGTGCGGTGTCCCGCACACCGCGGGAGCGGTGGAGCGCCGAACGACACGAGGCCGGTGACCCCCTCGGCCGATGACCGGGAAGCATTCGGACGGACGGCGCCGGGAGCCGGAAGACGGCCCCGGCGCCCGTGCCTCAGCCGGGGCGCCCGGCCATGACCACCACGCCCGGACCGGTCCGCTCCTCTGCGGGAAGGCGGAGCTCGGCGACCGGGTGCAGGCCAGCCCGCTCGATCAGCTCCACGAGCCGCTCCGGCCGCCACTGGTGTGTCGTCCAGCGGACGGGCACGCCTCCGTAGGCCTCGGTGCGCGCGATGTCCTCGTCGCCGACGTGTGTCGCCGTGATGAGGTGTCCGCCCGGCTTCAGGGCGCGCGCGAACACGGCGAGGACCTGGGGAAGGACGTCGCGGGGGAGGTTGAACAGCGACCACCAGCCGAGCACGCCGCCCAGGGACGCCTCACCGAGTTCGAGTTCGGTGGCGGAGGCGACGTCGAAGCGGCAGTGCGGGTAGAGGCGGCGCGCGTTCTCGACCATGCGGGGGGACAGGTCGACCCCGGACACGTCGAGTCCGCGTTCGGCGAGGTAGGCGGTCACCGTTCCGGGCCCGCAGCCGACGTCGAGGACGGGCCCGAGGCCGCGCACGGTGTCGGCGAAGGCGTCGATCGACGCCTTGAGCCAGGGGTGGGTGCGGATGTCGCCGCATCCCGTCGTCCGGACCATGTGAACGTAGTTGTCGGCCACCCGGTCGTAGGAATCACGGACCGTGTCGAGATCGGCCGGGCGGGCGATGGGAGGTAAGCGCATCGGCCAACGATAGGACAGCGGCCCTGGTCGCGGGACCGTCGGCTTCCCGCCGGGCCGAACGGCACTGGCCGACGGAGCGGCGCGGTGCTGTCATGGGGAGGGAGGACGGTGACGGCGCGGACCGGCCGGCGAGGGCGCGGCGGCCGGTACCGTGAAGCGGAGGAGGCCGATGCCATGCTGTACCGCCACACGGTCGGTGACGTGATGACCGAGGACGTGGTCACCTTCCGCCCCGGCACACCGCTGTCGGAGGTCGCCGCCCTGCTGGACGCGAACGACATCGTCGCGGCCCCGGTCGTCGACGACGACGGCGCCCCCGTCGGCGTCGTCTCCGCCTCCGACGTGCTGCGGCACGAGACCGGCATGCCCGACCCGCAGGGCCAGGACGGCGACGACGAGCATCCCTGGGGCAAGGCCCGGGCCCGGACCGCGGGCGCGCTCATGAGCAGCCCCGTCTTCACCGCCCGCGCCGACTGGACGATCCCCCGGGTCGCGCGGGAACTGCGCAGGCGGCACGTCAAGCAGCTGCCGGTGGTCGACGAGGACGGGCTCCTGGCCGGCATCGTCACCCGCAGCGACCTGCTCGACGTCTTCGTCCGCTCCGACGCCGAGATCCGCGAAGAGGTCGAGCAGGACGTCCTGGGGGACATCCTCGACCTGGACGAGGACGCCGTCGCGGTCGAGGTCCGGGAAGGGACCGTCATCCTCCGTGGAGATGTGCCGGAAGCGCGCCTGGTCCCGGTGGTCGTGGGCCTGTGCCAGGGCATCGACGGCGTCGTCGCGGTGGACGCCCGCCTCGCCGTCGCCGGGGCGGGCTGAGAGCTCGTCGAGCCTGACCCGTTCGGGCCACACCTTCGGAGCGGCTTCCAGCAGGTCGAGCTGGGCGCCGCGCAGGTTCACGGCACCCTGGGCCGGGGCCGTGCCGCGCAGCCACAGTTCGCCGATGGTGCTGACGCTGGCCCGCAGCGCCTGGCCGGCGGGGTCGGAGAGCCGGGCGGAGTTCAGGACGAGCCGGCGGGGGATCGTGGCGCCGCTGAGGTTGACCATGCCGCGGGCGCGCAGCCGGGCGGCGTGCTCGACCGTCCCGTACATGAGGTCCAGCCGGCCGGTGATGCGCGCGCCGGTCAGCCCGGCGGATGCTGCCGTGGCTCCGCTGGGGGCTCGACTCCATTTATGGAGAGGGTTGTTCGAGGTCACGGTATGGGCCCGGCGCCGGGCTCAGGAGGAGTAGAGGGCCTCGATCTCGTCCTCGTACATCTTCGCGATCGCCGCCCGCCGCATCTTCAGCGACGGAGTGATCAGGCCCTGCGCCATGCTGAACTCGGCGGGCAGGATCCGGAAGGCCCGGATCGACTCCGCGCGGGAGACCGCGTTGTTCGCCTGGGACACCGCCCGCTGGACCTCCGCGTACAACTCCTCGTCGCGCAGGATCTCCCGGGAGGGCAGCGGCTCCCGCTCGCGCAGCCGGAACCACTGCTCCAGCGCCTCGGGATCGAGGGTGATCAGCGCCGCGACGTAGGGGCGGTCGTCGCCCACGACCAGGCACTGGGAGATCAGCGGATGCGCGCGGACGCGGTCCTCCAGCACCTGCGGGGCGACGCTCTTGCCGCCGCTGGTGATGATGATGTCCTTCTTGCGCCCGGTGATGACCAGATAGCCCTCGTCGTCCAGGTGGCCGATGTCCCCGGTGGCGAACCAGCCGTCGCGCAGCACCCCGGCGGTCGCCCCGGGGTCGTTGAGGTAGCCGGCGAAGACGACGTCGCCGTGCACCCAGATCTCCCCGTCGCGGGCGATGTGGACCGAGTGGCCCGGCATCGGGCGGCCCACCGTGCCGAACTTGACGCGGCCCGTCGGCTGGCCGGTCACCGCCGCGGTGGTCTCGGTCAGCCCGTAGCCGTCGTAGACCGTGATCCCGGCACCCGCGAAGATCAGGCCGAGTTCGCGCCGCAGCGTGGAGCCGCCCGAGACCGCGTACCGCACCCGCCCGCCCAGCACCGCCCGCAGCTTCCGGTACACGGTGCGCTCGAAGAGCGCGTGCGAGGCCCTGAGCACGGGGCCGGGACCGGGTCCCGCGCCCGCGTCATGCCGCTCCACGGCCTCGGCGTAGCGTGCCGCGACATCCATCGCCCGGTCGAACACATCGCCCTTGCCGGCCTCCAGGGCTACCTGCCGGGCCCTGCGGTAGATCTTCTCGAAGACGTAGGGCACGGCGAAGACGAACGTCGGTCTGAAGGACGCGAGCGCGGGCAGCAGCTCGGCGGGCGCGATCTCGGGCTGGTGGCCCAGCAGCACGCGGTTGCGGACGCAGAAGACCTGCACCATCAGGCCGTAGATGTGCGACAGCGGAAGGAAGGCGAGGATGGCGGGCCGCTCGCCCTGCGCGGCGATGAGCTCGGGCCATCCGGCGAGCAGGATGTCGCACTCGGCCGCGAGGTTCGCGTGGGTGATCACACAGCCCTTGGGGCGGCCGGTGGTGCCGGAGGTGTAGGTGACGGCGGCGACCGAGCGCGGCGTCACCGCGCGGCGGTGGCGCTCCACGAGGTCCTCGGGGACGCCGCGCCCCAGCTCCGTCAGCTCCGTCACACAACCGGTGTCGAGCTGCCAGATGCGGCGCAGCGACGGCGCCGCGTCGCACACCGAGCCCACCGTCATGGCGTGCTCCTCGTGCTCGACGACGACCGCCGCCACCCGCGCGTCGGCCAGGATCCAGCGCACCTGCTCGGCGGAGGAGGTGGGGTAGACAGGCACGACCTGGGCGCCGATCGTCCACAGCGCGTAGTTGAACAGCGTCCACTCGTAGCGGGTGCGGGCCATCACCGCGACCCGGTCGTCGAACCGTACGCCGTCGGCCAGCAGGCCCTTGGCCAGGGCCCTCACCTCGTCCCGGAAGGAGGCGGCGGTGACGGTGGCCCACTCACCGCCCGCCGGGTCCTCGCGGCGGGCGAGCTGCGCGAAGTGCGGCTCGTGTTCGGCCAGTTCGTGGACCGAGTCCGCCAGTCCTCCCTTCCGCATCGGCTCCACCACGGGCGGACAACTGAAGTCGCGCACGGCACCCCCATCACCGGACCTCCGCCGCATCGCGTTCCGGGCGGCAGGGGGCGAAAATACCGATGAACGCACCTGTTGCCCAGGGCTTGATCAAAACCGTTCCCCTGCGCGAGCCCCCGGGCGGTCCGGGCCTCGTGACGGCGCGCGGCACACGGCCGCGGCCGGAGAGCGCTCCCCCCATGGGACGCCCTCCGGCCTCGTGCCGCCCGCCCACCCGGGCGGCACGCGGCGATGGTCAGGAACGGGATCGGACTCCGGCCCGGGCCGGGACGGTGCTCACACCCGCTGCCACAGCGCCGGGGTGTTGGGGAAGCCGACCGAGCAGCGTCCGCCGCCACCCATGTAGTACGCGTCGCCGCCGCGCAGGTCGTACAGCGGGCGGGGCCGCTCGGCGGACTTCACCACGCGCACCAGGTCGCCGTCCACGCCCGCGGCCTCGGCGAAGGCATGGGCCTCGGCGGTGTCGGAGGCGCGGACGACCACGGAGTTGGTCTTCACGTCGACATACCACACGGGCGCGGCGGTGGTGGCGTTCTTCCGGGCGGCCCGGTCCAGCCGGTCCTTGGCGGCGTCGAGTTCGGCCAGGGTGTGCTCGACGACCTCGGCCCGGGCGCCCTGAGCGGTGATCTCGCGGGCCTCGGAGGCGTCGGTGGTGGCGACGGTGAGGGTCGCGGCGTCGTCGCCCGCCACCCAGGCGCCGGCGAAGTCGCCGCCGAGTGCCAGGCGCAGCTCCCCGGCGGTCGTCCCGGCCCTGCTCTCGTTCACCAGCCGCTGCCTCGCCTGGCCGGCGGTGAGGCCGAGATCGCGCTGCATGGCCCTGAGCAGGCCGGGCGGTACGGACGACAGGGCGGACGAGGCGGAGCGGGCGTCCGCCTTCCGCGGGGCGGACGCGGCGGGATCGGCCGTCGCGGTGCCCGGCAGCAGTGCGGTCAGGGCGAGTGCGCCGGCCGCCACGGCGGCCGCGCACGCGCCTGCGACGCGTCTGTGGAGCATGTGGTTCTCCTCGGTTTCGTCGGGGTGACCGAAACCGTAGACGCGGAAGCGGTGGGGGGAGGAGCTGTCAACTCCCCTCCCCCCACCGCGTTATGGAAGCCGCCGTACCTCTTGTGGCCTGCGGTTTCCATCGCGCCGCCGTATCCGGCTCAGCGCTTGCCCACCGGGGTGAGGTGGTCCAGGGAGGTGGTCAGGGCCCTGCGCCGCCCGTTCTTGGCCGGAGCCGAGACCACTTCGAGCCGCTCGAGGGCGTCGAGGGCGCGCCGGGCGGCCGTACGGGAGAGGGAGAAGCGCTGTTGCACGTAGACCATGCTGGCGTTCTGCTCGGTGACGACGGCCTGCGCGATCTCGCGGAGCGTCTCGGCGTCCATCCCGGCGGCCTCCGCCTGCCGGGCGAGCGGGCCGCCGGCGGGTTCGGCCGCCTCTTGCTCGGGCTCGGAGGCTTCGGTCTCCTCGGCCGCCGGGGCCGCCTGCTTCACGACGCGCGCGGCGGGCGCCTCGGAGGTCCTGTCCGCGGTCCGCCCGGGTTCGGTGGAGGGCTCCACGGCGGTGGGCGCGGGCGGTGCGGTCTCGCCGGCGCTCCCGGCGGTACGCTCCGGCTCCGGCTCCGGCTCCGGTGTGAGGGGCGCCGTGTCCTCGGCCGTGTTCTCGGTCCCGGGGGCGGCGGGCGCCTCGGCGGGCTCGGGGGAACCGTTCCCGACGGATGCCTCCGTGTCCCCGGCATCCTCCGTCCCCCCCACGGCCTCCTCGGTGGCCGGTGCGGCCTTCTCCGTCCGGGGAGCGGGGATCTCGGCAGGGGGCTCGGCCTCCGGGGCGGGCTTCTCGGTCTCCTCCACGGGGGAGGCGGACTCCTCGGCGCGGGGCTCCGGCGTCTCGGGTGCCCTGGTCTCCGGCGTCGGGAAGCCGTCGTCCCTGGCCTCCGGTTCGTCGTCCCTGGCCTCCGGTTCCCGGAAGTCCCGCTCGGGCTCGGGCGTGCGGGGAGCCGCGTCCCGGCTCTCCTCCCGGTCCGACCGGTCCGGCTGCGGGGCGGAGTCAGCGGGACCGGAGATGAACAGACCGCCGACCGAGAGCCGTTCCGGGGCGGTTTCCTCCACGGAGACCGTCTCCACCCGGACGGAACCGGAGACACTCCCCTTCCTCTCCTCGTCGTGGACCGCCTCCTGCCGCAGCTCGGCCGTCGGCTCGGCCCGCGGCTCCGGCTCGGCGTGGGCGACGACCGCCTCCTCGGCCCCGCGCTGCTCGGCGGTCCGCTCACCGGCCGCCGCGCGTGCGGCACCGTGCCCGTCCGCCGGGGCGCGGCGGTTCAGCAGGACGGCGGCCCCCGCCGCGACGAGGATGACGGCACCGCCCGCCATCAGCGGTACGGAGCCGGGAACGGCCCCGAGGGCGAGGAGGAGCAGGCCGACCAGCCCCAGGGCCGCGGACAGAGGCGCGGCCGTCCTCGTACGGTTCTCCTCGGCGGGACGCGGAGCGTCCTCCCGCGGGACCGGAGCCTCCGCGGCGGTCCGGCCCGCTCCTCGGCAGCTTCGGCCCTCGCTCTCGTGGTGGCCGATGACCCCGTCGGTCACCGGCGCCCGCTGCTCGCAGACCGGGCATGTATCGCGACGCATTCAGCCCCCTTGTGGCACTCTCCCAGGACGACGGACTGTAGCGGACCGGGGGATGACAACGTGGGGGTGGTACCGGAACTCCGCATCCGTCCAGGTGTACGTCCCGACCAGCGGCCCGTCGGCCACCGCGCAACTCCGTTCTGTGACGGGACTCTTGACGGCGGGGCCGGGTGGACCGCCGTGGCGCCGACCGTACGCCCCGGCGTGTCTCACGAGATCGTCTCATCCGACTGTCGTCGGACCGCCGTCGGGGAAGTCGCGCCGAACCCCGGGTGATCGGCGAGCCACCGGGTGTAACTAGCGCTGCGGGCGGTGGCCTCGGTGTGCGCCGCGCGTGCCTGGGCGACCACCGGGCCCGCGACGCCCGCGGCGGGCGAGCCCGGATGCCGGCCGACCAGGTGCCGCCAGCGCAGCGGAGCCCCGGCCAGCGGGCGGGTGGCCACGCCCGGGGTGGGCGGGAACGTCGCCCGGCACAGCCCCACCGCCCTCCCACCTGCACCAGATGGACGCACGAGGCGGTGTCGGTCTCGTAGACGCGGACGGGGGTGAACCCGGCGCGGGCGCAGACGGCGGCGAAGCAGTCCGCGAAGCAGCCGTCCCCCGGCACGTCCGCCCAGGACTCCCGTGCCGGCTCGGCCAGTTCCACCTCGCGCCGCTCGGCCAGCGGGTGATCCCGGCCGAGCATCACGAACACCGGATCGACGGCGATCTCCCGCCACACCAGCCGGTCCACAGCGGGCGGCGGACTCTCACCGCAGGCGCCGACCAGGGCGAAGTCCACCCGTCCCTCGAGTACCAGCGCGGCGATCTCCCGTTCCGACCAGGAGGTGCGCGTGGTCATCGCGACCTGCGGATGGGACTCCGCCAGCCGGTCCACCAGGCCGCCCAGCAGCGGCCCGTGCGTGCCGCCGAGCCGGAAGCGCGGCATGCCCTCCCACGCCCGTGCGAAACGTACGGCCTCCTCCTGGAGTTCGCGCACCGCCGGCAGCAGCGATCGCCCGGATCGTCTTCAGGTGCCGCAGTTCCAGGTCCATGCCCGACAGCTTGGGCCGCCCGGTACGCGGGGGCAATACATCGACAGAGGATTGGTACAGACCATAACTCCGGTGTGTGGTGGCCGAGTCGGCGCCCGGCCCGCGGCCGTCGTACGACCGCGACGGGCCACGCCCCCCGGGGATTGCGTCCGCCGGTCAGGGCAGGGTGAGCACGCGCGGGCCCTCGTCGGTGATCGCGACGGTGTGCTCGATGTGGGCGGCCCGGCTGCCGTCGGCGGTGCGCAGCGTCCAGCCGTCGGCGTCGGCGTGGTAGAGGTCGCTCCCGCCGGCCATCAGCATCGGCTCGATGGCGAGGACCAGTCCGTGCCGCAGGGGGAAACCGCGCCCGGGGCGGCCGCGGTTGGGCACGTGGGGGTCCTCGTGCATGCGGCGGCCGATGCCGTGGCCGCCGAAGTCCCGCGGCATGCCGCAGCGGGCCGCCTCGGCGACGGCGCCGATGGCGTGCGAGATGTCGCCGATCCGGTTTCCGGCCGTGGCCGCCGCGATGCCCGCGTCGAGCGCCTCCCCGGTGGCCTTGACCAGTTCCAGGTCGGCGGGCCGGGGGGTGCCCACGATGAAGCTGACGGCCGCGTCACCGGTCCAGCCGTCGAGTTCCGCGCCGCAGTCGACGCTGACCAGGTCGCCGTCGCGCAGCCGGTAGTCGCCGGGGATGCCGTGCACGACCGCGTCGTTGACGGAGACGCAGACCACCGCCGGGAACGGGGTGGGCGCGAAGGAGGGCTGGTAGCCGAGGAAGGGGGAACGCGCCCCCGCCTCGGCCAGGACGGCACGGGCCGCCGCATCCAGCTCCCGCAGGGACACGCCGACGTCCGCCGCGTCCCGGGCGGCCGCCAGGGCCCGGGCCACGACGCGCCCGGCCTCCCGCATGGCCTCCAGCGCCGCGTCGGTCTTGATCTCCACCATGTTCCACCACTCCCTGTTCACGGCGCGCCGACCCGGCGCGACCCAATTCTTATACCGGTATTAGTATCACAGGCATGGTGAGGACTCCTCTGACCCCGTGGGAGCGGCAGCGCGGGGAACGGCTCGGCGCGCTGCTGCGCGAAGCGCGCGGCGGGCGCAGCATGGTCGAGGTCGCCGCGGCGGCCGGAGTGTCGGCGGAGACGCTGCGCAAGATCGAGACCGGACGGGCGCCGACCCCGGCGTTCTTCACGGTGGCGGCCCTGGCGGCCGTACTGGACCTCCCCCTGGACGGCCTGGCCGCCGCCTGTGCCCAGGACGACGAGGACCGGCGCGCGATGTCGGCGTAACGCCTTCCGCTCCCGCTCGGGCCGGGAGCGGCGAGCGGACGATCCACCGGTGGTGGCCCTCGAAGGGCGCGGTGCTGTTCGGGGCGATCCTCGGGCGCGGCACCGGGAACACCGAGGAGCCGGCGCCGCTGCCCGACACCGGCGCCCTGGAGACGGACCCGCGCACCGTCCTGCGGGCCACCGCACCGGAACTCGCCGGCCCCCGAGGCGGACCGGCCGCCGCGGGCGGCCACGGCCCGTCCCGGCCGGCCACGCGGGGTCCCGGCCACCGGCCACCGCTTTGCGCCCGGTACCCGATGACGTCCGCACTCCCCGGGCAGGGCACACGGAACGTACGGCCGGTCCCCGTGGGCCCGCGGAGAGATGGCGGAGAGAGCGGCGGACTACGGTTCCCACGCGGCACACCCGCATTTGTCCCGCCGACAGCGGCGCGGACCAGGCGGCCGTCCAACCTCCGGCTCCGCACACGCGACAGGAAGGCTCCGGGCATGGCCGACGAGAAGGTTCTGGAGGCCCAGCGATGGGTCAACGCCACCTATGGCGGAGTGAGCGGTTACGTTCGCTGTCCCGAGGATGGCAGGACCGGCTGGTCCACCATGTACTCGCTGGTGATGGGACTCCAGCACGAACTCGGGATATCCCCGGTCGTCGCCAGCTTCGGGCCGACCACCGTGGCGCGGTTCGAGGCGCTGGGCGAGATCGGCTTCGGATGGGACCAGAACCGGAACATCGTCGCCATCCTCCAGCACGGCCTGTTCTGCAAGGGCTACTGGGGCGTCGAACCCAGTAGCCACGGCTGGTACACCGGTGTCACGCGGGAAGCGGTCAAGAGTCTGCGCTCCAACATGGGCATCTCCGAGGGCGAGGGCACGGTCAATGCCAAGATCGCCAGGTGCATCCTCAACATGGACGCCTACGTGGTCGTGGCCGGCGGCACGGAGAAGATCCGCGACATCCAGCGGTGGCTCAACGGCCGCTACTGGCAGAGGGACGCCTACAACATCGGCCCCGCCGACGGCCTGTACTCCCGTGATGTGCAGAAGTCGCTGATGATCGGCCTGCAGTACGAGCTGGGCGTCGGGGCCCCGAACGGCAACTTCGGCCCCGGCACCCAGGCGGGACTGCGGTCCCATCCCGTGCGGCACGGCGACTCCGGCATCTTCGTGGAACTCTTCACCGCCGCCTGCGTCTTCAACGAGCCGGTGATCCTGCGCGGTCTGGACGACTCGGAGGTCCGCACCACCCGCAAGGAGCACTTCGACGACAAGACGAAGGAATTCGTCGAGATCTTCCAGGAGTTCTCCCAGCTCTACCGCAGTACTGACGCCAACCACGGCGTGGGCGACTACGACACCTGGGCGCAGCTGCTGGTGTCCATGGGAAACCCGGACCGCGAGGCCACCGGCTCGGACACCCGATTCGAGATCACCGCTTCCCGGGCCAACTGGCTGCGCGGCAACGGCTACCGCCTGGTGGGCCGGTACCTGTACGACCCGCCGGGCTCCACCCTCGACAAGGAGATCAAGCCGGGGGAGCTGCAGACCATCTTCGACGCGGGCCTGCGTGTCTTCCCCATCTACCAGGACAACGCCCGGCGGCTCTCCGACTTCACCTACAGTCAGGGCTACCAGCACGCGCTCAACGCCCACGACCTGGCCACCCAGTACGGTTTCAACCGGGGCACCACCATCTACTTCGCGGTCGACTACGACGCCCAGCAGTGGGAGATCGACGGTCACCCGGAGGGCATCGTCACCTACTTCAACGGGGTGGTGGCCGGTCTGGCGAGCCGGGGCAAGAAGTACTTCCACGGTGTCTACGGCTCCCGCAACGTGTGCATCAACGTCACCAGGAGGACCGGAGCCCGTTTCTCCTTCGTCTCCGGCATGTCCTGGGGCTTCTCCGGGAACCTCGGCTACCCGCTGCCCGCGAACTGGGCGATGAACCAGATCAAGGAATTCAAGGTCGTCAACGGCTCCGACACCTTCGACCTGGACCGGGATGTATGGCGCACCGGCACCGAGCCCGGTGTGCGGTCGGTGAACGACTCCGCCGGCCCCGCCGACACATTCATCGCCTATGTGTCCCGGCTCTACAACCACGCCGTCGCGTACAAGGCCGAGAACGGCGTCGGCACGAACGCCAGCCGGCTGGTGATGGAGTACATCCGGCACGAGAAGTACAACGGCATCGCCTGGTGGTGGCTGGCCAACAGCTACGACGGCGACTTCGTGGAGTACTGCAACAGCCGGGGGGAGTCGGTCCAGGAGTCGTTCACCGACCCGATCACCGGCTACGACCTCGACGCCACCCACATGATGGCCACCGCCAACGGCTTCCTGGAGAACTCCGACCCCGGTGACAAGGGGACCGCGACCGGTGGCGACGTGGCCGGCTGGGGCGGCGACATCATGACCTTCTGGGCGGACTGGCGGAACTCCGAGGAGGAGTACGCCTCCCCCCGCGCCTTCTGCGAGGCCAAACTGGCCGTGCCCGGCACCGTCTCCAGCTTCGGCTTCACCGACATGGTCGAGGACGCCGACGGGTACCTGCTGGCGAAGCACGTCGCGGGCGGCGGG
This sequence comes from Streptomyces sp. ATLC9, assembly GCF_057196705.1. NCBI lineage: Bacteria > Bacillati > Actinomycetota > Actinomycetes > Kitasatosporales > Streptomycetaceae > Streptomyces > Streptomyces sp. ATLC9. The sequence goes on from NZ_JBXUOY010000036.1 coordinate 24,661, forward strand.
ACCGTCGTCGGCTGGATGAACGACCACTACGAGAACGGGGGCGGGCTGACCCGCTTCCGGGACCACTTCGACCGGCGCTTCCAGACCGCCGCCAAGGCCCGCTCGGCGTGCCGGGACATCCTGCTCGGCGGGGACGACGTCACCATCGACCTCGCTCTCCTCAAACTCATCACGGGTGCCGGTGCCGCGCTGCCGGGCGACTACATCCTCCTGCCGGGAGGCGGGGACAAGTTCGACTCCTTCTGCCAGGGGTTCGCCGACCGCCAGCTCAGCCTGATCGGCCTGGAGAACAACCTGGCCGGCCGGTACCGGCAGAACCTGAGGACCTTCCGTGAGCAGGCCGCTGCCCGAGGCGACGCGAAGGGCGTGCAGAGTTGACCCATGGGTTTGCTCCTCGTACTGCTGATATTCGTGGTGCCGGCCGGTCCGGGACTGTGGTTCTGGGGCCGGTCGCTGGCCGGCGGGCGGTGGCGGCGCAGCGCCGGCTGGTTCGCCGGAACGGCCGTGCTGCTCCTGCTGGGCACCGGGATCACCTATCTCGTCGGCTCCATGGCCGGAGCGTCGCTGGATCCGGAGGAGGCGTGTCACGCCGCCGGCCAGACCTATGACCGGGCCTACCGCAGGGCTCACTTCGAAGAAAACACACAGTGGTTCCCGCTGCACGACAAATGCCACGCGGACTACGACCTGGTGCCGGGCTGGGTGAATCCGGCACTGGTCGTCCTGCCCGTCCTGGCCGTCGCCTGCCTGGCGTACGCCGTACGGCTGGCTGTCATCCATCGACGCACCGAGAAGGGCACTTGAGTGAACGAGTTGACCAGACGCCGCGTTCTGGGCGCAGGGGCAGTGCTGGCCGGAGCCGTCGCCCTCGGGTCACCGGGCACGGCGCCACCCGCCGCGGCGGCCGCGCCGGGGGGCGCATGGACCGCGCGCCGGTCCGCCAACGGCTGGGAGATCCTGGGGGAGGCCGTGTCGTACGGCATCGAGGGCAGCGGACGGTCCGTCCGCCTCGCGGACGGCGACGCCGCGACGATCCTGCTGCACGTCGCCCGCCGCTTCCACTACGAGATCGACCAGCTCCGGGAGGGCGACGTGCGCGGGCACCGCACCTCCCCCGAGATCCGGGAGCCGTACGAGTCGAACTACCTGTCCGGCACGGCGATCGAGATCAGGCCGCGGGCCTATCCGATCGGCGCCGAGAACGGCTTGTACCCGCTGGAACTCGTGGTGATCCGTGACATCCTCGCCGAACTCGACGGTGTGGTGGCATGGGGCGGAGACTTCAGGACACCCAAGGAATCCCACTTCGAGATCGCCCTCGGCCCCGGCCATCCGAAGGTCGAGGGCATCGCCCGCGAGATCGCCGGCTGGAACACCGGCCCGGGCGACGAGGGAGCCGGAGCGACCGACGCCTTCGATGCCGAACGACGCCGGCACGCCCGCGCCTTCGCCCGCCGCACCGCGGCCTGACCCGGACCACCGGTCCTGTCCGCCGTCCGGCCCTTCACCCGGCCGGCGCACATGCCGACCGCTCCGCCGGGGTACCTCACCCGTCCGTACATCGTCTACCGCGGCCGGGACGCGCAGCTGGGCACGCGTGCTCCCCGGCGCGGATGGGAGAGTGCCCGATGATCACTCCGCAAGGCGGTCCCGAGCCGGAGCACGAGAAGCACCCCGCCGGAGAGGCGGCGGGGCTGAAGGCCCAGGGGGAGTGGCTGCTGGCCGAGGCGGGAGCGGCCGATTCCGGGCGGAGGGCGCAGACCGTCGTCAAGGTCCCCGGACTCAGTGTGACCCTGATGGCACTGGCCGCCGGCCACGGGCTGGCCGAGCACCAGACGCCGGGGGCCGCGACACTGCTGTGCCTGACCGGCCGGGTGACGCTGAACACCGTCGAGCGGGAGTGGGAGCTCGGCCCGGAGGACCTCATCGCCATCCCCGCGGAGCGCCACCGGCTGACCGCCGACACCGACGCCCTGGTGCTGCTCACCGTCCGGCTGGACTGACGCCGCCGGGCGACCGGGCAGGGCCGGACGGGAGGAGGGACAGGCCCCCGGCCGGGGAGGCCGGGGTGTCCGGGCAGGGCGCCCGCGGGGCGAAAGGGTTCAGACGGTCCCGGCGGGCGAGACGTCCTCCAGCACCCGGCCGGTCACCAGCTCGGCCTCGATCCGTACATGCGCCCCGTCCTCGACCGGAGCCCGGGACAGCGGTCCGGACCGGCCCAGCCGCCCGGCCTCGCCCGGGTCGGTCACCAGCGAGGCGCGCCCGGTGACCACCACGCTCCAGCCGGAGCGCGTCGCCTCGTCGAACCGGTCCACCTCGAAGGCGACCACACTGCCGTCCACCGCGCGGGCCATCCGGGACGAGCCGGAGGTGCGCAGGACCACCGCCTGGTCACGGTCCAGGAAGAAGTTGACGGGGAGGACGGCGGGCAGCGCGTTCTCGGTGTAGACGATGCGTCCCAGAGGGACCTGCGCCAGCAGGTCCAGGCACTCCCGCCGCTCGAGTTCGCGGAAGCCGTCGTGTCGGTGCATGCCTTCATGGTGCGCGCGCCGCCGGGGAGGGGATAGGGCCGGTCGGCCCCATCCGGGGCGGAAACGGGCGGGACCCGTACCGGTGCACTGCCCCGCCCCGGTACGCCGGACCCACCCGCTCGCGCGGGTCCCGCCGCCCGTGCTCAGCGCGGCTGCCGTCCCGGGGCGTGCGGGGTGGTCTGGGTGGCGATGACGGCGGCCTGGACGCGCCGCTCCACCCCCAGCTTGGCCAGCAGCCGGGAGATGTTGTTCTTGACCGTCTTCTCCGACAGGTACAGCTGCCGGCCGATCTGCCGGTTGGTCATCCCCTCGCCGATCAGGGCCAGGATGTCGCGCTCGCGGGGCGTCAGCGAGGCCAGCGCGGCGTCCTGCGGCTCCTCGGCGGGCTCCTCGGTGTCCCGCACCCGCAGACTGTTCATCAGCCGGGCCGTGGTCGCCGGGTCCAGCATGGACTGCCCGGAGGCGACGGTGCGCACGGCGGCGATCAGGTCCGAGCCCTTGATCTGCTTGAGGACGTAGCCGGAGGCGCCGGCCATGATCGCGTCCAGCAGCGCGTCGTCGTCGTCGAACGAGGTCAGCATCAGACAGGCCAGCTCCGGCATCCGCGAGCGCAGCTCACGGCAGACGGCGATGCCGTTGCCGTCGGGCAGGCGCACGTCCAGCACGGCCACGTGCGGGCGCAGGGCCGGGCCGCGGGAGAGGGCCTGCTCGGCCGTGCCGGCCTCGCCGACCACCTCGATGTCGGGCTCGGCGTCCAGCATGTCGCGCACGCCGCGCCGTACGACCTCGTGGTCGTCGAGGAGGAACACCCGGATCGGGTCCTGTGGGGAGAACTGCTGGGCCTGGGTCATAGGGATCCTTCACGCTGTCGGTCAGGGGCACGCACCCCGCCCATGATCCTGCCCCGGCCCGCCCGCCCGGCACCAGGGCCCATCGGCCCCGCCGCCCGTAAGCGCGGGGGACCCGCGGCCGGCCGCTCGCGGCGCGCCCACCCCGTACGCAGCCTGTGCCGCCGACGGCCGCCGGTGACCTGCCGGTGGCAGCCGGCAGGTCACGCGGGCCGCTCCAGGTCGAACCCGACGTCCACCACCCCCTCCACCGACCGCGCCATCCGGGCGGCCACCGGGACCAGGGTGGTGTCGCGGATCTCGCCGGTGAAGGTCACCACGCCGTCCGCCACCCGCACCCCCACGCCCCGGCCACCGCCGGGGAAGAGGAGCTCGACGACATCCCGGCGCACCTGCCGGGCGATGTCCTCGTCCGGGCGCAGGAAGACCTTCAGCAGGTCCCCGCGGCTGACGACGCCGACCAGCAGGCCGTCCGCGTCGGTCACGGGCAGGCGCTTGACGCGCCGGCGCGCCATGATCCGCGCCGCCTCGGCCAGGGTGGCGCGGGCGTGGACGCACACCGCCGGCGAGGTCATCAGCTCGCCCGCGGTCACCGCCCCCACCCGGGCCAGCTCCTCCGGGCGCCGGAACTGCTCCATGCGACTGGGGTCGCCGTCCCGGAACTCCTCCTTGGGCAGCAGATCCGCCTCGGAGACGACGCCGACGACGCGGCCCTCGCCCTCCAGCACCGGCAGAGCACTGACCTTCCACTGCTCCAGGGTCATCACGATCTGCTTGAACGGGGCGTCCCGTCCGATGGAGACGACGGTCTGGCTCATCACGTCGCCGACGGTGTGCGGCACGTGCGGCGCGCCGTCCACGGTGTCCACGCTGCCCGTGCCGTCCATGCCGTCCATGCCGTCCATGGCCTCCTCCTCGAAATCGTCCGTCGGGGGGGGGGGGGGGGGGGGGGGGGGGGGGGCGGGGGGGGGGGGGCGGGGGCGGGGGGGGGGGGGCGGCGCGGGGGGGGGGGGCGCGGGCGCG
>NZ_JBXUOY010000037.1:0-28785 GCF_057196705.1 Streptomyces sp. ATLC9
GGAGGACCCCGGGCAGCGCGCCGCCGCGGTGGCCCGCGCCTGGGCCGGTGTGCTGGAGATACGCCGCGTCACGGACGGCTGCGCCGGACCCGGTCCGGGCGCCCCGGCGCCCTGGGAGCGGACGCGGGCGGTCTGGGCGGTCTCCCTCGCCCTGGAGGCCGCGGGCGTACCGCCGTCGGCGGTGGACGGAAGCGGGCGCCGGACTCGGGCGGGATACCGGGTGCTCGACTCCGGCGAGCCGGGCTCGGCCCGTGTGGAGTGGCGGGGCCCCGCCGCCTCCGCCGGGCGCGACCACGCCGAGCGGGAGCTGAGGAGGTGCGCGGAACACCTGGCCGGGCGCGGCTGGGAGGCACTGCTGTACTGGGGGGCTCGCCGTGTCCCTTTCCTTCTGGTCACACCCGGTACGCCGTGAGCCGTCACCGTTCCGGGGCGGAGACCGGGTACCGGAACGCGTACCGGAACAAGGCCGCCGCTTCACGTGAAGCGGCGGCCTTGTTCCGGTACGGATCGCCCGGCGGCCGGGGCGGGCGCTCGTACCGGGACGGAGGACGGGCCGGGCAGGGCTCCGGTCCTGCGGTGCCCGGAGCTCACGCGGCGTGCCGGTCCTCCTCGGGAACGGTGGAGCGGGCCGGCTCGTGCGCCGGGAGGTCCGGTACTGCCCGCAGATGGCGCTCGCGGGACGGCTCGGCCACGGGTTCCTGAAGGGCTTCGCCCAGCATGCGTTCCTCATACCGTCCGAGGGCGAGCATCACGCACAGCAGCAGAGGGGGTATGACGAAGGCTGTGACAGCCACGGGGACTCCTTTGAGCGGGAAGGACTTGCCTCTGTTCCGCGTTGCCTCCCTGACCTGGCGGAAACCCCCTAAAGGTCCCCTTCGGGACATTCGAGGGACGTGCCGCCCGCCGTCCTGTCACGGCAGTCGGCCCCGGCCGTCCGTCACAGCCACCCGTTGCGGCGGAAGGCCCGGTACAGCAGTCCCGCGGAGGCGGCCATCGCGCCCATGGCCAGCGGATAGCCGAACTCCCAGCCCAGTTCCGGCATGTGCTCGAAGTTCATGCCGTACAGACCGGCGACCATGGTGGGGATCGCGAGGATCGCCGCCCATGCCGAGATGCGGCGCATGTCGTCGTTCTGCCAGGTGCCCACCCTGGCCAGGTGGGCGTCGAGCGCGGAGTTGAGCAACTCGTCCAGGGACCGGACCTCGGTGTCCGTGCGGTGCAGGTGGTCGGCCACGTCACGGAAGTACGGCAGCGCCTCCTGCGGCCACTGCGGCCAGGGCCCGGCGGCGAACTCCCGCACCACCGGGACCAGGGGTCGGACGGCGTCGCGGAACTCCAGGACTTCCCGCTTGAGCGAGTAGATCTCCTCGGTGAGGTCGTCCCGGGTGGGGGAGAAGACGCAGCGCTCCAGCCGGACGAGGTCGGTGCGCACCTTGCTCGCGGCGTCGCTGTAGGCGTCCACCACCACGTCCAGGACGGCGTGCAGGACCGCGGCGGGGCCGAAACTCAGCATCGCCGGGTCCGCGGCCAGCCGACGGGCGGCCTCCGCGGCCGGGTCGGCCGGCCCGTGCCGGACGGTCATCACGAAGCGGGGACCGAGGAAGACCATCACCTCCCCCGTCTCCACCTCCGACTCCTCCTCGACGTACCACAGCGTCCTCAGCGCCACCGCCAGCACATCGTCGTACCGCTCGCCCTTGGGAAGCTGGCGCGCGTGGACGGCGTCCTCCACGGCCAGCGGGTGCAGCCCCAGCTCGGCCGTCAGCTCGGCCACCTCGCGCTCGGAGGGAGAGTCCAGGCGCACCCAGCCGAACTCTCCCCCGTCCAGCTCCCGCAGGCGCTTGAGCACCGTCCGCCCCGCCTCGGCGGGCCGCTCGCAGTCGACCCGCCGAGCCGTTCCGTCCTCTTCCCGGTAAATCACGCACTCCATGTCACACGGATGCTTCACCTGCCCGGTTCCATGCCTGGCCGCCGAACGATCCCGGCGACCGCACCGCCTCACGGTCTCTCCCGAAGGCCGTCATGAGACGGGCGGTCGCGGTACCCAGGCCGGTGGGCCCGTGAGGGACTCCCGACGGCCCCCCTACCGGACGGCGCAGCTCGGACTCCGTGTAGCGGCGACATCCCCGGTGCCAGATGAGGATGCCCGCCATCCAGTGCTGGAGCTCCCGTGCGTAGCCGACGAGTGTGGCGCGGGTCTCCGCTCCGAGGGCCAGTTCCTCGAACATCCGGGGCAGCTCGGCGGAGACCACGCGCTCGAACTCGCGCATCCGGGAGTTCGCGAGATCCCCGACGATCCTCAGGGCCTCGGTGGTGCCGCAGTCGAAGAAGTTGCGCACGACGAACACGCAGTTGTGGATCTCGCCCTCGAACTCAATCTCCTTCCGGTAGGAGAACAGGTCGTTGAGCAGGCCCGCGTAGTCGCCCGCCGCGTGTTCCATCGCCTGTACCGGGCGGGTCCGGTAGATCTCGGCCGGCACCGTCCTGCCGTGGGACAGCCGGGAGAGGCTCATCGTGAACTCCGCGCCGAAGGTCTTCCGGCGCATCTCCACGTAGTCGACCGGGTCCGGGACGCGGTGCGCCGCCTGGTTGGCGAGTTCCCACAGCCAGCTGCCGGTCATGTCCTCGATGGTGGCACGGAAGGCGCGACGCGCGTCCACGGCCATCGGGCCCGTCGTGCGGGCCCACAGGTCGGCCAGGCCCCGCTCCAGCGCGTTCACCGGCGCCGGGGTGTCGCCCGAGCCCACCGGCATGAAGGACGACAGGCGCGCGGTGCACACCCTGGCGCCCGCCATGTCGCCGGTGCGCCCGAAGACGACCGGGTAGTAGTCGTCGCCATAGGTACCCCAGGTGAGCCAGCCCGTGGTCAGGTCCAGCTGCGCGGGCGAGGCGTCGGGGTGGATCCCGGCCGAGCAGAGAGCGAAGTCGAAGGCCCGCAGCTTGTGCTCGTCCCAGATACCGGAAGAGGGGAGGCCGGGCACGGCGTCCAGCATCCCCATCCGGTGCGCCCAGCTCACGACGTTCTCCCGGGAGGCGTCCAGATGAGGACTGAGCCGGGTGGTGTACGGCATGCGCAGCTCCGGGAGCCGCACCGGCCCGACCTTCTCGTACGGTGGGTACGCATGGCTTCTGAGCCTGGCCGGCAGGGTGGCCGCCACCGAGGCGACGATGCGGGCCGCCGAGGTGCCCAGGCCGGTGGGCCCTGCCGGGAGTCCCGCCCCGCCGGGCGCGGAAGGGACGCGCTCAGCGGGCGGGCCGTCGTTCATGTAACGGCTGGAGCGCGTGTGCCATTCGTGGCCGCCCGCCTGCCAGTCCTGAAGGCCCTTGGCGTACGCGAGCGCGTCGGCGCAGGAGGCGGGATCCAGACCGTGTTCGGCGAACAGCGGCGGCAGTTCCGTGAGGGCGGTGTGCTCGAACTGGTGGAGCCGGGAGGTGATCAGGTCGTTGACGGCGTCGGCGGCCTGCTGGGTCCCGCAGCCCAGGAACGTCTCGAAGACCAGCACCCCGTTGGAGAGTTCACCCTCGTCCTCGACCTCCCGCTGGTAGGAGAAGAGGTCGTTGCGCAGGTGCACGGCGTCGGAGAAGGCGTCTTTGAGCACCCTCATCGGGCGGCTCGCCGCGATCACCTCCGGTACCTCCGCACCCGCGGCGAACTCCACCAGACCGGCGGACCAGGGGGCGCCACCGACCTTTCGGCGCATCTCGATGTACTCCAGGGGGTTGGCGATCCGGCCGTCGCTGATGTTGGCCAGCTCCCACATGCTCTCCTCGAGCAGGTGCCGGGTGGCCTCGGCGAACCGGCGGCGCCAGCCGTCCGACATGGCCGGGACCGTACGGCCCCACAGATCGGCCAGCCCCCGCTCCACCGCGTTCTCCGGCACGGCGGACGGCGCGCTCCCCATCCCGCCGACCGGCCCCGCCGGCATGAAGGCCCGCAGCCGTTCCAGGTACTCCCGGGCCCCCGCGGTGTCCCGGTCGCGCTTGAAGCTCTCCAGGAAGTGGTCGTCGAAGAAGAACACCCAGACGTACCAGTCCGTCACCGTGGCCAGCCGCTCGGCGGGCGCGTCCGGGTGGGTGTAGGAGCACAGCAGGGCGTAGTCGTGGGAGTCGTAGTCGTCCTCGTCCCAGATCCCGGAGCCCTCGACCATCCCCATCCGCCGGGCCCATTCCTTGGAGTGGGCCCGGGCGGACTCCAGGTGGGGGTTCAGCCGCGCCGGATACGGCTCGTAGAAGTCCGGCAGCTCGAAGGGCCGCGGCATGCGCGCCTCACTCTCCTCGTGTCGTCCCGGGCCGCTCTCACTCCCCTTCGCGGGCGATCTCGACGTTCTCCAGGACGCCGAGCGCGTCCGGCACCAGGACCGCGGCCGAGTAGTAGGCCGTGACGAGGTAGGAGATGATCGCCTTCTCGTCGATGCCCATGAACCTCACCGACAGGCCGGGCTCGTACTCGTCGGGGATCCCCGTCTGGTGCAGGCCGACGACGCCCTGGTCGTCCTCTCCGGTACGCATGACGATGACGGAGCTGGTGCGCTCCCTGGTGATGGGGATCTTGTTGCACGGCAGGATCGGCACGCCCCGCCAGGCCGGAACGTGGTTGCCCATCAGGTCGACGTGGTCGGGGTAGAGACCGCGGGCGTTCATCTCGCGGCCGATGGCGGCGATGGTGCGCGGGTGGGCCAGGAGGAACTTCGAGCCGCGGCGGCGGCTGAGCAGCTCGTCCAGGTCGTCCGGGGTGGGCGGCCCGGAGTGGGTCTGGATCCGCTGGCTGTACTCGGCGTTGTGCAGCAGGCCGAACTCGGGGTTGTTGATCAGCTCGTGCTCCTGCCGCTCGCGCAGCGCCTCGATGGTGAGCCGCAGCTGCTGCTCGGTCTGGTTCATCGGTTTGTTGTAGAGGTCCGCCACGCGGCTGTGGACCCGCAGCACGGTCTGGGCGACGCTGAGTTCGTACTCGCGCGGGTTGAGCTCGTAGTCCACGAACGTGCCGGGCAGTTCGGGCTCCCCGCTGTGGCCGGACGCCACGGCGATCTCGGCCTCGCCCCGTTCGTTCTGCCGCTGTCGGGGGAGGGCCGCGAACTGCGCGACGTGGTCCCGCAGGGCGGGTGAGCTCTCCATGACGGAGGTGAACTCCCGCCTCCGCAGGGCGAGGAGGGTACCGCTGGTGACGGCCTTGGCGGTGTACTCCCAGACCGCCTCGTCCTCGAGCAGACTCTGCTCGCCGAACCTGTCGCCGTCGCCGAGCACACCCAGACGGGTGGGCTCGCCGTACGGGCCGCTGCCGGTCTTCTGCACCTTGCCGTGCGCGATCAGATAGATGTGGTCGGCCGGGCCGCCCTCCTCCGCGAGCACCTCGCCGGCCTCGAAGTCGCGCTGGACGAAGCGGTCGGCCAGGGCCGTCAGCACACCCACGTCCTCGAAGCCGCGCAGTACCGCGAGCTCGCCCAGCTCGCGCGGGATGACCTGGACCCGCGAACCGGTCTTCACGAACTCGACGCGGCCGTCGCCGACGGTGTAGGTCAGACGGCGGTTGACGCGGTAGACACCACCCTCGGTCTGCACCCAGGGGAGCACCCGGAGAAGCCAGCGGGAGGTGATCCCCTGCATCTGGGGGACGGACTTGGTGGTGGTGGCGAGGTTCCGCGCGGCGGCCGTGCCGAGGCTGAGACGCTGGTCCTGCTGCGCTTCACCGGCTGCTTCTACCGACATCGGGCGTGTCTCCTTCGGGCGGCGTGCTGGGGCACGCATACTGCGAGGGCCCGGCTCCCAGACGTAGGGACGCGGGCCCTCGGCGGTCGATCAGCACGCTAGGTGGATCATGAGGGCGGGGGCCATGACTGTCCGGCTCTTCCCACACCATCGAGTGTTCTTGGGCAATAAATGTTTAATGATCTTGAACTCGGGCCGGTCGTCTCGCCGGCCTGGCTTCCCGGTCCATTGTCGGTGCCCTCTCCCAAGCTCGGTGGTGCGCCATCCCTCCCCGCGAGCCGACCGGAGTCCCCATGCACCACCCCGGTCAGCCGGACGACCTGCTACCCGCGGGGACGGTCCGCCGCGCGGCGTTCGCCGCGTTCCGGGACTCCCCGGCCGCCGCCCGCATGCTCGACGTGCGGGAGATCCACGCGGAACCGGAGGCCGCCGCGTCGGCCCGCGGGCGGGAGATCATCGCCCGATTCCCCTGCGCCCGTGTCGTCGAGGTGCCCTCGCACTGGCGGATCCCCGCACCGCACGGTGACCGGGGCAGCGCGGACCGGTGGGTGCGGGTCAAGGCCGAGACCCTGGTCCTGGGGTCCGCAAGACCCTCACCTTCCGCCCCAACGGCCGGCCGGCCGACTGGATCGCTCCGGAGTCCTCCAACGGCTGCGCGATGGCCTGCGCGTACTGCTACGTCCCCCGCCGCAAGGGCTACGCCAACCCCATCACGGTCTTCACCAACACCGGCCGGATCATCGAGCGGCTCGGTCGGCACATCGCCGCCCAGGGCCGCAGGTCCGCTCCCAGCCAGTGCGATCCCGACCTGTGGGTGTACGACATCGGCGAGAACGGCGACTGCTCGGTGGACGCGCTGGTCTGCGACAGCACGGCCGACCTGGTCGCCGCCTTCCGGCGGTGGCCGAGGGCCAAGGCGTCCTTCGCGACCAGGTTCGTCAACCCCGACCTGCTCTCGTCCGACCCGCGCGGCAGCACCAGGATCCGCTTCTCCCTGATGCCGGCCGAGGACTCGCGGCTGCTGGACGTCCGCACCAGCCCGGTCGCCGAGCGGATCCTCGCCGCGGGTGACTTCCCGGAGGCCGGGTACGAGGCGCACTTCAACCTCTCGCCGGTCGTCGTGCGCCCGGGCTGGGAGGAGGCGTGGGCCGGTCTGCTGCGGGAGCTCGACGACGTCCTGCCGCCGGCGGTCAAGGCCCGGGCCACGGCCGACAGCCCTCACCCATGCCCCGCCGGTGCCGGAAGCCCCATCGGGTTGGGGAACCGCAGCGCCGCGGCGCTCGCACGGGCCAGAGGGGCGAGCAGCCGGCGCAACCGGTCCACCGCTGCCGCGTCCAGCCCCTGCCAGGGACGCGCGGCGGCGCGGTCGGTCGCCTCCTCGACGGCGCGGTGCACCCGCCGTCCCTCCCCGGTCGCCGTGCCGCCGGGGCCCAGCAGCCCGCGGGCGGTCAGCCGCTGTCCGGCGGCCTGCCACGCCTCGTCGCTCCAGCCCCGGTAGGGCTGGAGTTCCGCGCGGGGGAGGTCGATGCCCGCCCGCAGGACGAGGATCTCGCAGCCGTCGAGCCCCGAGGCGACCAGAGCGGCGACGTGGCCGTCACCGCGGTGCTCGCGCAGTACGGTCGCCGTGTGCCACAGCCGCTCCACCGAGTCCGGCGGAACGGGCAGCGCCCGGTTGGCCGCGGCCAGCACCCGCCCGGCGCAGTCCAGGTCCTGGACCACGGACAGCAGGAGGCCGGCCGCCTCCTCCGCCTCCCGGCCGTACCCGGACAGCAGGCGGCGCAGCGCCGCACCGGCTCCGTCCCTCCGCGCCTCCAGGGCGTGCTCGGGCGTCACCGCCGTCCACAGGCCGGGCAGGGCCCTGGCGACCATGCCGGGCGCGAAGCCGAAGAACGCGGCCGTGACCGGTTCCGGCCCGGTCTCCCCCAGCGGCGCGGCTCGTCCGGCGAAGTAGCCGCGCCAGAAGCCGCGCAGCCCCGCGTCCTCGAAGGCCTCCCGGGCCTCCGGCGCGAAGTAGGTCACCGCGTGAACCGGTTCGAGCAGGCCCCACAGTGCGCGTGCGGTGTGCGGCGGTTCCTGCATGCCCTCTTCCCTCCCCTTCGCGGGTCACCGGGGGTTGCTTCCCGCCGCGCGGCCGGTTCATCCGGCGCCGGGGCGCCCCGTTCCGCCGTTCCCGGAAGGGATCCCGACTCGATGCCGCGGTCGCCCGTCCCGGAGGATGCGGCCGCACTCGCCTGATCCGACGTCTGGTCAGGCCACATGATCGTGGCTACGCTCCTGCGTGGTCACCGCGGCCCCTTCCGCCCGGGCTCCGACTCGGGCATCCAGCCGAACGCCCGCGGGAGACGAGGAACCGGCGGGCACCGGAGCGCCCCGGCGACGCCCTCGACGACGTCTTCCCGCCCGACCACGTCCGCGAGTACGTCCACCGCAGCCTGGAGAACCTCGGTACCGACCGCATCGACCTGCTGCGGTTCCACGTCTGGGAGGACCGGTGGAGCGACGACGAACGCTGGCAGCAGGTGATCCGCGACCTCAGGGCGGAGGGCGTGATCGAGGGATTCGGTATCAACGCCGGCCTCTGGGAGCCGGAGAACTGCCTGCGAGCGATCGACACCGGCTTGGTCGATGTCGTCCAGGTCGCCTACAACATCTTCGAGCAGGCTCCCGAGGACGAGCTGTTCGAGCGCGCCCTGCTCGACGACATCGGCATTATCGTCCGCGTCCCCTTCGACGGGGGCGGCCTGGCCGGGGAACCCGTCCGCGACGCCGTGTTCCCCGAGGACGGCCGGCGGACGGGCGGCGTCGGGCCCGGGAGACCGGCGCCGGCGGACGAGCGCGTCGAGCGGCTGAGGAAGGTGCTGCCCGAGGGCATGACACTGCCCGAGCTGTCGCTGCGCTTCATCCTCCACCACCCGGCCGTCAGTACCATCGTCCCCACCATGCGCGGACCGGAGCACGTACACGCCAACCTGACCGTCTCCGACGGCCGGAGGCTGGACCGCGCTCTGCTCGACGAGCTGCGCGGCCACCGCTGGAACCGCCGGCCGGCGAAGGGGGCGACACCGCCTCCGTGACCGTGCGGGTCGTCTCCCGCCGGCTTCCTCCGCGGACCGCCGGACACGGCGACACGGCCGGGGCCTGCTCAGGACTTGCCTCGGGGCCCGCGGCCGGGCGAGGGCGCCGGGTGGCGCCCGCACCGGCGCGGCATGTCTGCGCCAGCCGGATGCTCCGGTCGAGCACGGCGGCGAACGCCGTCCACAGCAGACAGGGCGCCAGAGCTCGCCCGGAGCCCCCGCCCGCCCGCGGGCGGGGGCAGACTGGAGGGGGAGGACCCGAAGGAGGCGGTCGCCGACCACCGGCCTCCGGGCGGTTCTCGGGGTCCGACGGACGAAAGGCGCCGACATGACCGCGAACAGCCCGTACGAGCAGCCCTCGGGCCACGCCCCGCAGAGTTCGCAGGAGGCCCGGGTGCGGACGCTGGAGACGCAGGTGCAGGCACTGGCCGAGGCCGTCCGAGCGCTCTCCCGGGGGTTGGAGCAGCCCCCCTCCCAGGACACCCGGCTGCCCGAGGAGGCGGCTCGCGGGGCCCGGCTCGCGCACGAGATCCTCCTGGCCCAGGACCTGTAGACGACACCTGCCGGCCGTTCGTGACCCGCCCCGCCCCGCCCACCGGGTGCGAACGGCGGGCGCCGACGGGCCGGGCGGCGGGAGGCGAAAGAGTGCCCCGGAGGTGGCTATGACGAGTTCACAGGTACGTCGGCCGATCGTGGTCGGCGTGGATCCCGACCCCTCCCGGCGGTCGGCCCTCGCCTGGGCCGCGGACGAGGCCGCCCGGCGAGGACTGCCGCTGCGCGTGGTGCACGCCCAGGGCGTGCCGACCGGCGGCTACTGGTCCTCGGAGCTGCGGCCGTCGTGGGAGCGGTGGAACGAGGCGCTGCACGAGGCCGGCGAGCGGGTCCTCGGGGACGCGGTCGCCTTCGCCGAGAAGCGGCAGCCGCAGGTGGAGGTCTCCTGGCTGCTGGCGGAGGGGCACCCCGCCTGGGTGATGCGCGAGGAGACGCGGAACGCGGCGATGGCCGTGGTGGGCTCCTGGCACCTGTCCTCCGCGCAGGAGCTGTTCGGCTCCGCCTCGGTGGGGCTGCCGCTCACCGCCCACGCCCCGTGCCCGGTGGTGGTCCTGCGGGAGCCGGAGCACGTCACCCGGCAGCCGCCGTACCTCGTGGTGGGTGTCGACGGCAGTCCGCACTCCGCCGCGGCCGTCGACTTCGCCTTCCAGGAGGCCTCGCTGCGCGGTGCGGCGCTGCGGGCCGTGCACGTGTGGCATCCGCCGTTGCTGGGCTCCCTGGACGAGGAGGCGGCGGAGCAGGAGGCCCGTCGGTTGCTGTCGGAGTCGGTCGCGGGCCGCACCGCCGCGTATCCGGAGGTGGATCTGCGCCACGAGTTCGTACGGGGGCATCCGGTACAGGCCCTGGCCGAGGTCTCCGAGCAGGCCCTCGGCCTGGTCGTGGGCTCCCGTGGGCGCGGGGGCTTCACCGGGATGCTGCTGGGCTCGGTGAGCCAGGGTGTGCTTCACCACGCCCGCTGCCCGGTCTTCACCGTCCCCGCCGCGGACGGGCGCACCTCCTGACGCGGCGCCCGGATGCGGGACGGGGTGGAGCGGACCAGAATGAACTGACGGCCCGGGCGTCCGGTGGCGCCGGGGGGCCCACAGGCGCCCGGGGCCTCTCCCGCAGGCCGGTCCCACCGCGTTCGCCGGACCGGCCGGGCCCACGGACCCGGTGAATCCACCGAACCCACCGCATTCACCGCATCTCGATCCGAGGAGACTGCCATGACCACTGCCCGGGACATCATGCACACCGGTGCGGAGTGCGTCGGGGAGCACGAGACGCTGGACGCCGCGGCACGGCGCATGCGCGACCTCGATGTGGGGGCGCTGCCGATATGCGGCGACGACGACAAGCTGCACGGGATCGTCACCGACCGCGACATCGTGGTGAAGTGCCTGGCCACGGGAGGTGATCCGAGCAGGATGACCGCCGGTGAGCTGGCCCAGGGGCGGACGTTCACGGTCACCGCCGACACGGATGTCCAGAAGGTGCTGGACACAATGGAGAGGCACCAGGTCCGCCGGGTGCCGATCATCGACGGGGAGAAGCGGTTGGTCGGCATGGTCAGCGAAGCCGATCTGGCGCGCAGTCTCCCCGAGGCCGAGGTCGGCCGGTTCGTCGAGGCCGTGGTGGCCAAGCGGCTGTGACCGCCCCTCTCACGGGTTCGGTACCCGCGGTGGCCGGTACCGAACGGACGGGCCGCGCCGTACGCTGGCCCATGTGCGCACCGTGGAGCTGCTGCCGGACGCCATCACCGACCTGGCCGTGCGCCGGGCGTGGCGGCACCTGGCCGCGGCGGGAATGCCCAGCCAGGAGGCGCACACCCACCCGACCAACCGCCCCCACCTCACCCTGGCCACCGCCGACGCGCTTCCCGGCGCGGCACGCGAGGACATGGCGGCGGCGCTGGGCGCCCTGCCGGTGGGGCTGTGCCTGGACGGACTGCTGCGCTTCGCCGGACGTACGCACGTCCTCGCCTGGGCCGTGCGGCCGGATCCGGAGCTGCTGCGGCTGCACGCAGCGGTCTGGCGGGCGCTGACCGGCTCGCCCGGGACCGGTGGGATGAATCCGCTGCACGCCCCCGGCCGGTGGGTCCCGCACATCACTCTCGGGCGCAGTCGCGGCCCGGCCTGGAGCCCGACGGACGGGGAACTGCTGCCCACCGGACTGCGGGACCCGGTGCGGGGCCGCCTGACCGGTGCCCGCAGCTACGACTCGGCCGCCCGGACCACCGAGGCCCTCGCCCCGTAGGGGCGGGTGTGCCCGGTTCCGGCCGCCCGCCTGCCGGTCCGCCGCCTGCCGGTCCGCCGTACGCCCCCGGGATCACCGGGACGGTCGGCTCGGAGCGGTTCGGCACAGAACGGACACACCCGGCGAAGGCTGCCGCACCGCGTCCGCGGGTAGGTTCCGCCCATGACTGATGTCGTGGACGCAGACGAACTCCTCCGCCGTATCCGGGTCGCACGCGACTGGGCCGCCGAGCGGGAGGCCGGGACAGCCGGGGGCGGGTACCCGCCCGGCGCGGACGCGGGCTCCGGCCCCCCGGCGGACGGCATCGACCGTGTCGTCTTCTCGGTGGTTCGCGAGGTACTGGACGAGATCATCACCCCGGGGACGCATTCCCGCCGACGGTAAGACCCCAGGGGTTCGGCGGGGCGCACCGGCCGTCCGGCTCCGCGGTGGCGCAATATCGCCGCACCGATACGATGGGTGCGAACCGGGCTTTTCATCCGTCCGCTCCCCGTAGGAGGGGAAGATGACGAAGAAGAACAGGAAGTTCCGCAAAGGGGACAGGGTTTCCTGGAAGAGCCACGGAGGCGAGGCCGTCGGCAGGGTCGAAGAGGAGATCACCTCCCGCACCGAGGCCGGCGGGCGTACCGTGGACGCCTCCCCCGACGACCCCCAGTACCAGGTACGCAGCGAGAAGTCCGGCGGCCGGGCGGTCCACCGCCCTGACGCCCTCCGCGAGAAGGGCTCCGGGGATGACTGAGGGCCGCGCGGACCGCGACGAAACCGTCGCCGAGTTCGGGAAACTGGTCAATCTCACGCCCAAGCAGCTCCAGGACTGGCTGGGGCGGGAGGAATCCAGGGCCGCCGGGCAGCACCGGGACGGTGGCGAGAGTACGGGCCACGCCTCGGGCCGCCGCATCGTCGAACTGCTGCGGACCTCGAAGTCCGACCTCAGCGACGACGACGTGGCCCACATGCGCAAGGTCAGCGGTTACATCAAGCGGCACCTGGCCCAGCGGCCCTCCGGCGATGTCACCGACACCACCTGGCGGCACTCCCTGATGAACTGGGGACACGACCCCCTCAAGGACGGCTGACGCCCGCCGCGCCGCCGGAAATGGCGCGGGTCGCCTCCCCCGGGCGGCCCGTGCCGTCGGCAGCCCCGTCAGCCGGGCGGCCCGGCGACCTCCGTCCGCTCTCCGGCGGGTTCCCCTCGCCCGGCGCCTTCGCGGGGCTCGGCCCGCAGGATCCCGGCGGCCCCGGCCGCCACGGCGCACAGGGCCACGGGCAGCAGGAAGGCGACGTTCAGCGGTGCGAGATGGGTGAGCGGCCCGATGACGGCCGGTCCGGTCAGCATGCCGAGGTAGCCGAGCCCCGCCACCCGTGAGACGTTGACCCCGGCGGCTTCCGGGTCGGCGTGGCCCGCGGCGCTGAAGAGCTGGGGAACGCAGCCGGACAGCCCGAGGCCGAAGACCGTCCAGCCCGCCAGGGCCAGGGGGACCCAGGGCGAGACCACCACCGCCGACAGGCCGAGCGAGGCCAGGAGAGCGCCGTAGCGGACGATCGCGACCGGACCGAACCGCGCGGCCACCCGGTCGGTGAGCAGGCGTCCGACGGTCATGGCGGTGGCGAAGGCCCCGTAGGCGAGGGCCGCCGTGGCGGCGGGCGCGCCCAGGACATCCCGCAGGGCAAGCACGCTCCAGTCGTTGGCGACGCCCTCGGCGAGCATCAGCATCAGCGCGAGGGCGGCCAGCGCCCAGATCCGTGCGGGCGTTCCGCGCCGCGCCCCGGCGGACGCCTTCCGTTCCTCCGCGGCCGGGCCTCCCGGCCCGGCGGGCTCGGGGCGCAGCAGTGCGGGAGCGACCAGGACGGCCACCAGGAGCCCGGCCGCGCCCATCCCGGCGAGGGTCGCGGCGGCGTTCCAGCCCCAGCTGAGGGTCCGGGCGCCGACCAGGGCCGCAAGCACCCCTCCGACGGAGAAGACCGCGTGGAAGGCGGACATGACGGGACGCCGGTAGCCGCGCTCCACCTGGACGGCGTGGGTGTTCATGGCGACGTCCAGACAGCCGTTGCCGAAGCCGAACACCAGCAGCGCCGCGCCCAGCGTCCAGGCCTCCTCGGCCAGCCCGGGCAGCACCAGGGACACGCTGCACAGCACCGCGCTCACCGGCACCACCACGCGGACCCCGAAACGATCGGCCAGCGTTCCGGTCAGCCGCATGCCCGCGAAGGCTCCGCCGCCGAGCAGGAGCAGCAGCCAGCCCAGGACGGCGTGGCTGATCCCCGCGCGGTCCTCCACCACCGGGATGTGGACGACCCACATGCCCATCAGAAAGCCGTTGAGGCCGAAGTAGGCGAAGGTGGCCAGCCGTGCGAGCCGCAGCGTTCTCTCCATGTTCCAGAATTTAACAAACAAAATTACTGTTCGGGAGATTGAATTTCGCACATAATCCATGTTCAATTCCCGGCGTGGCGAGCGCGGAACGACTGAGACGGATCACCGAGGCCGTACGCGAGGCCGGGCGGTTGAGCGTGGCGGAGCTGGCCGGGCTCACCGGCGCCTCGGAGATGACCGTCCGGCGCGATCTGGAGGTCCTGGCGGACCAGGGGGTCCTGGAACGCTATCGAGGCGGGGCCAGCAGCCTGCTGCTGCGCGGTGAGGAGCCGCCGTTCGTGCTGCGGGAGCTGGAGCGGCCGGACGCCAAGCGTCGGATCGCCGCCGAGGCGGCCTCCTTGATCACCGACGGCGAGTCGGTCGTCCTCGACAGCGGCACGACCTGCCTGGAGGTGGCCCGTGCCCTGGCCGACCGCCGGCTGACCGTCATGCCGCTGTCCCTGCACGCCGCCAACGTCCTCACCGGCGCCCCTCGGTTGAAGCTACTGCTGCCCGGCGGGGAGCCGCGCCCGGGTGAGCTGGCGCTGACCGGCCCGCTGGCCGAGGCGTCCCTGGCCGCGCTGCGCTTCGACACCGCCGTCATCGGCTGCTGCGGCCTGAACGCGGCGGACGGACTGACCGCGTACGACCTGGCCGACGCCGCCGTCAAGCGCGCCGCGATCGCCTCGGCCCGCCGGGTGGTCGCGGTCGCCGACGCGGCCAAGTTCTCCCGCACCGCCCTCGCCTTCGTCGCGCCGGTCTCGGCTCTCGACGCGGTGGTGACGGAGGAGGGCGCACCCGGTGACGAGACCGGCGCGCTGACCGCGGCCGGCGTGACCGTGCGTGAGGTGTGAGCCGGCCCGCCCCGGCCGGGACGCCCGCGGAACCGGCCGGGGCGCGGCGGTCACCGCTCCCTCAGCAGCCCCGTCACCACCCTGCCGAACAGCAGCCGGGCCGCCCAGGCCGTCGGCGGGTCCAGCAGGCGCGGCAGCCCCCGCACCCGGACTTCCTCGCGCCAGACGGCCAGCGAGCCCCCGCCGGCGGGGACCACCTCCGCCTCGGCCCAGCCGAGCACGACCCTCCCCCGCTTCTCCACCCGGCAGTGGCCGGGACGGCCGGCGGCCGGCGGCTCCCAGCGCACGACCTCCATGGGGTCGTCGAACCCGGCCCGTCCGGTGCCCGTGCGTGCCGTGAAGCGCGTGCCGACGCGCGTGGGAGGCACGGTGGTGACCGTGATCGCGGTGAACGGGACGTGGCGGGCGTGGTTCTCCCAGGTGGTCAGCCTGCGCCACGCCTCCGCTGCCGGGAGGTGGGTGCGGCGTTCGATCCGGATGAGGGGCATACCGCGACGGTAGGCACCGCGCACCCGCACGTCCGGCCGACCCGCCGGGCCCGCGCCGAACGGCCGTTGACGTCCACGTTCACCTGGGCGTGCGCCGGGTGCCGCACGGTGGTGTCCGGGGCCTGGCTCAGCCTCACTCTGGCGTCCGGGACCGGCTCCCCGGCCCGGCCCAGGGCCGCCAGCACCTTGGTCCGCGCGTACTCGGCCGCGTACCCGGGAACCTCGCCCCGGCCCTCGACCCTGACATCCGGGAGGGTACGGATCCGCGAACGGTTCATGGTTTCCTCCTGCCGTCGTGGCACCTTCAGGCTCCTCCCGCGCCGGTTTTCCCGGCAGGGCCGAACGTCCCCGGCGTCCCCGGGCCGGTGCCGTCCGTACCTTCCGGCTGGAGCGGGCGGGGCCGCGCAGACGGCGACGGACGCCGCCGGGGGCCGGCGACGTCCGTCGGGGGTGGTCCACCGGCCCCCGGGGAGGTGGGGACGGCGGCCCCGGGCGGGGCCCGCTCGCATGGTCGCCGGGCGCGGTGGGGGCCGACCCGGCCGCTGTTCAGCCGAAGGCCCCAAGGAGGGCGGAGCCGCCGTAGAAGGAGGATATTCCGCCGTCGATCACGACCGACGAGCCGGTCATGAAGCGGGACTCGTCGCCCGCCAGGTAGACGGCGAGACCGACGACCTCCTCCGGTTCTCCGAACCTGCCGGCCGGGACGACCGACAGGAAGCGCTCGGACAGCCGTGGTTCGGTGACGAAGTCGTGCGTGAGGTCCGTGTGCAGCCAGCCGGGGGCTATCGCGTTGACGCGTACGCCCTCGGAGGCCCACTCGGCGGCGAGGGAGTGGGTCAGCGCGATGACGGCGGCCTTGGCCACCGCGTACGGGCCGTAGTTCGGCAGTCCGGCGTTTCCCGCGACGGACGAGATGTTGATCACCGAGCCCTCACCGCGTTCGACCATGCGGCGGCCGGCCGCCCGGCACACGTGCAGGACGGACTCGAAGTTGAGTCGCATCTCCCGCTGCCACTGATCGTGGCCGAGGTCCAGGAACGGCCCGGCGCAGGTGATGCCGCCCGCGTTGTTCACGACCACGTCCAGCGGGCCCAGTTCAGCGGTCGCCCGTTCCACGCTGTGCTCGACCTGGTCGGGGTCCTCCACGTCGCAGGCGAGGACGGTGGTGCGCCGGCCCAGCTTCCCGATCTCGGCCGCCACCTCCTCCAGTCCCTCAATGCCCCGTGCCAGCAGGGCGACATCGGCCCCGGCCTCGGCATAGCCGATCGCGACGGCGCGGCCGATGCCCCGCGAGGCCCCGGTCACCAGGGCTCTCCTTCCCTCCAGAGCCAAGGGGCGGGGCGCCTCCGCGCCTCTCATCGCAAGAACTCCTCCACCTTCGCGACGGTCTGTTTGAACTGCTCGATCTGCGGCAGGTGCCCGCTGTCCTCGACGACCGCGACCGTGCTCCGGACGAGGTGGCCGGCGAACTCGTCGGCGTAACCGACCGGCACGAGGCTGTCCTCGCGTCCCCAGACGACCAGCGTGTCGGCCGCGACGCGGTGCAGGCGGGCCCGCAGGCCGCGGTCGGGGATCGGCCAGACGAACTTGCCGGTGCTGCCGAGGGACCACACCATGCCCGCGGCCGCGGCCACGGCCGCCTCGGGGTCCTCGGGGAACGCCAGGGCCGCCTGGGCGATCTCGCCGGTGGGGTCGTGGAAGAGCAGTCCCGGAAGCTTGTCCTGCGACGCGGTCATGAGGCTGAGGACGGGCATGTCCTCCCGCCACAGCCCGAGGGGGGCGAGCAGCACCAGCTTGCCGGGAAGGCCGGGGAAGTGCGCGGCCAGTTCGGCGGCGAGCATTCCTCCGAAGTCGTGCCCGACGATCACCGGCCGTTCCAGGCCGAGACGCCGGATCACCTCCTCGTGGACGAGCACCATGTCGGAGAGGTCGTCGACGACGTGCACGGCGTCGGGGTCCCCGGCGCTCGTCCCCGGGAACTCCGGGGCGTGGACGGAGTACTGACCGGCGAGGTGCGCCAGGAACGGGTCCCAGACCAGGCCGGTGGCTCCATGCAGGTAGAGCAGCGGGGGACCGCTGCCCGCGATCTTCACCCGGATGTCCAGACGTCCGTTCCAGACCGTGACGGTCTCCTCGCGGACCTCGGGCTGAGTGGGTTCGTTGGTCATGAGGCAACCGCCTTCTCTGCCGTCGACGGTGTGTCCGGGCCGGCCTCGGGAAGGGCCGTGCCGCCCAGCCGCTCGGGCCACCAGTGGTGGACGTGCCCCTCGTCCCGCCACAGGTCGCGCAGGTGCGGCAGGACCTCGTCGGCGAACAACCGGACGTTCTTCCGGACCAGTTCCTTCGGCATCGAGCCGAAGCCGAGCATCGCGTGCAGGTTTCCGATGCCGTAGGTGCGGCAGTACTCGACGAGCTGATCGCGCACGGTGGCCGGGCTGCCCGCGATGACGACGCCGGCCTCGGCCAGCTGCGCGTAGGTGGCGGTGCGCATCTGGTAGTAGAGACCGAAGTCGGCGGGGTCCTTCAGCAGCGCCTTCACACCGTGGATGTTGACGCCGCCGGGAATGGCGAGCATCTCCGGCGGGATGGCACCCAGCCCCTTGCGGTAGGCGTACTCCACGTGCTCGGCGTACTCCTGCTCGGCGCGGGCGTCCGTCTCGCTGACCGCGATCGTCTGCAGGAAGCCCACCCGGTAAGGATTGCGTTCCAGACCGAGGCGGTCGGAGAGCTCCCAGAAGCGGTCGAATATCCGCTTCCCCGTGAGCTTGGCGCCGGCGAAGCCGAAGTAGTTGAAGCCGAAGCCCCGTTCGAGGGTGAGCTGCATGGTCCTGGGGTTCCCGATGCCGGTGATCCACACGGGCGGACGCTTCTGCAGCGGGCGGGGCCAGAGATTGACCTGCGGGTACTGTCCGTACCGGCCGTTCCAGGCGAACGGTTCGCGGTCACGCCAGGCCCGCAGGACCAGTTCGAGGTTCTCGTCGAACCTCCCTCGGACATCGACCGGGGGGATTCCGTTGTTGATGCTGGCGTCATAGCTCAGCCCGACGGGGAAACCGGCGACGAGCCGACCGCCGCTGATCACGTCGATCATCGCGTACTCTTCGGCCACTCGCACGGGCTCGCGCGTCTTGCCCAGGGATCTGCCCATGGGGAAGATCGCCACATCCTGCCCCTCGGCCTCCGTGGCGTACGCCAGGGCGCTTGCGATCAGGTTGGGATTCGGCATCAGGTCGTAGGAACTCTGCGCGTGCTCGGTGAGCGCGAGGCCGTCGAATCCCGTCCTGGCACCCGTCATCAGTTCGTCGATGTGGTCTCGGATCGACGAGTACACGCCCTGATCGGTCGTGAGATCGTACGGAGTCGTGCACACGGAGTCGTGGTGCTTCTCGAAGTCCGGTGGCAGGAACCTGTAGGGCGCCTGCTCGAACAGAGTGACCTTCATTCATCCTCCAGCGGAACCAGGTTCACGGAGTCGGTGGCCCGGGCCTACAGCTGCGCCACGAGGACGATCGACTCGCCTCCGACGCTCTTGGTCGCGTGACCCTTGCCCGTGGTGTCCTCCACCAGCACCGTTCCGCCAGGGGTGAAGCGACGGGTCTCGCCGTCGCTGACCTTCACCTCGAGCGCGCCCTTCACCAGGGTCATCATCTGGCGCCGGGGCGCGGGGTGGAAGTCACCGAAATAGCCCTCGGGCAGAAGCAGGTAGACGCTCGCCTTGGCCTCGACCGGGGGCGAGACGAACATGGAGGGTGCCGGCGGCGCGAAGTTGACCTCCTGGACCTCCAGCTTCTCCTCGACGAAGTGGGTCTCCCCCACCTCGTCGGTGTACAGCCGCGTGATGTCGATCTTACGCGTCTCGTTTCCCGACATCTCTTTCCTCCAGCAATCAGAATTTCCGGTGACATAGTTCGCCGGTGGGTCGGCGAACCGACCCACCGGCGAAGCGGAGAGGGCAGGATTCGAACCTGCGAGAGCCGAAACCCTTCCCTGCCGAAACAGAGACCCGATAGGCCACTACGGATACCTCTCCCAAACCACCAGCAGACCAGAACACAACCCACCGGCGAAGCGGAGAGGGCAGGATTCGAACCTGCGAGAGCCGAAACCCTTCCCTGCCGAAACAGAGACCCGATAGGCCACTACGGATACCTCTCCTCAGCGGGGACGGTTCACTTTCGCCGTGTTCCGTCTTCCGCTGCGAAAACTATGGCATGCTCCGGCTGATGTGGCGCTGACGGTCAACTGACGGATACGAGGAGCCGGCCGGGCGGCGACTCCCGGACTCCCGTCAGCGCCTCATCAGGTCTGCGTCAACACGCTCTGGTTCAATCGGGCCGGTACTGACATCGCCATATACGGCCGGGAGCGGGTGGAAGCAGATGTCGGAATCTCTTGGAATCTTACGAGGACTTCCCAGGTCAGAGCGTCCCGAATACATCGAGGAGCTCGTGGTGACCGAATTCAGGAAGACGCTCCTCATGACCGACGACGAGGATTTCCCCTTGTCGGAGAGCTTCTTCGACCTGGGGTTCACCTCATTGCGGGTCACCGAGGCCAAGCAGCGGCTCGAGGAGCGTCTGGAGTGCTCGATCAGCTCCAACGTCCTGTTCAACAACCCCACCGTGGAGCAGCTGGTGGAGTACCTGGTGAACGATGTCCTGGCCGAGTTGCTCGCGGAGCCGGAGAGCGCGGCCGGGGAGTCCGGCACGCCCGCCGGGCCGGGACGCCGGTGAGCGCCCGGGACGAGCCGGTCGCCGTCATAGGCATCGGGT
Source organism: Streptomyces sp. ATLC9 (assembly GCF_057196705.1). NCBI lineage: Bacteria > Bacillati > Actinomycetota > Actinomycetes > Kitasatosporales > Streptomycetaceae > Streptomyces > Streptomyces sp. ATLC9. The sequence continues at coordinate 20,032 of NZ_JBXUOY010000037.1, forward strand.
TCCGTTTCCCCGGTGGCAACGACACCGCCGACGGGTTCGACAGGTTCCTGCGGAACGGGGGCAGCGGCATCCGCCCGCTGCCCCGGGACCGCTGGGACGTCGACGCCTTCACCTCCGAGGACGCCGACGCGCCGGGCACCATCCGTACCGCGGCAGGCGGTTTCCTGGAGCGCATCGACGAGTTCGACCCGCAGTTCTTCGGCATCGCGCCCAAACAGGCGCACTACGTCGACCCCCAACAGCGGCTGCTGCTGGAGACGGCCTGGGAGGCGCTGGAGAACGCCTGCGTCGACCCGACCGCGGTGCGCGACGGCGGTGTCTACGTCGGTGCGACGCCTCTGGACCAGGCCATGGAGCTTGACTCCGTGCCGTACGAGAAGCTCGACGGAGCACTGGCCACCGGCATGGGCGCCTACCCGCTCTCCGGCCGGCTGTCGTACTTCCTGCGCTGGCGCGGGCCGAGCCTGACCACCGACACCGCGTGCGCGTCGTCGCTGACCGCGCTGCACATGGCCGTCGAAGGGCTGCGCAACGGCGAGTGCGGCATCGCGCTGTGCGGCGGGGTCAACGCCCTGCACCATCCCAAGATCTTCGCGATCCTCTCGCGGAACCAGATGCTGGCGCCCGACGGCCGGTGCAAGGCCTTCGACGAGGCGGCGGACGGATACGCGCGGGCCGAGGGCTGCGGCGTGCTGGTCCTCAAGCGGCTCTCCGACGCCCGGCGCGACGGGGACACCATTCTGGCGCTGGTGCGCTCCACCGCCATCGGGCACAACGGCGAGAGCGCGGGGCTGACAGCCCCGAACGGGAACGCGCAGGAGACGGTGATGCGCCGGGCGCTGGAGCGAGCCGGCCTGGAGCCCGGCGACATCCAGTACGTGGAGGCGCACGGCACGGGCACGCCGCTGGGCGACCCGATCGAGATGGGCTCGATCAACGGTGTGTTCGGCGCCTCGCGCAGGGGCGGCGACCCCCTGACGGTCGGTTCGGTCAAGTCGAACCTGGGGCATATGGAGCCGGCCGCCGGGCTCGGCGGGATCGTCAAGGTGATCCTGCAGATGCGGGCCGGTGTGTTCTATCCGCACCTGTACGAGAAACCTTCGGGCCGCATCCCCTGGGACCGGTACCCGGTGACGGTGCCGACGGAGTGCAGGCCGTGGAAGGCGCCGGTGCGCCGGGCGATGGTCAACAGCTTCGGCGTGGCCGGCGCCATCGGGATCGCCGTCGTGGAGGAGGCGCCCGCCCAGCCCGCCCCCGCCGGCGCCCCGGAGTCCGCCCATGGCGCCGGACCGTCCGAACCGGGCGGCGGTCTCCACGTCTTCACCCTGTCGGCGAAGAGCCGGGAGGCACTGGGCCTGCAGGTGGAGCGCCACCGGCGGTACCTGGCCGAACGGCCCGGGGCCGATGTGGCCGACCTGTGCCTGACCCGCAACACGGGGCGCGTCCACTTCAGCCACCGCATGGCCGCCGTGGTCCGCGACGGATCGGAGCTGGCGGCCGCGCTGGAGCGGCAGGCCGCGGCGGCGGCCGGAGGCGGACCGTCGCCGGGCGGCCTGCGCAAGGCCGCCTTCCTCTTCACCGGTTCCGGATCGCAGTACGCGGGCATGGGCGCCGCGCTGTACCGGCGCTTCCCGGTCTTCCGCTCGCACGTCGACGCGTGCGACGAGCTGTTCGCCCGCCATCTGGGCCGTTCCGTGCGCGACGTCATGCTGGGCACGGCCCCGGACGCGGAGGCCCGGCTCGCCGAGACGGTGTACACCCATGCCGCGCTGTTCACCCTGGAGTACTCCCTGGCCAGGCTCTGGCAGTCGTGGGGGGTACGGCCCACCGCGCTCATCGGGCACAGCGTCGGCGAGGTGGTGGCCGCGGCCGTGGCGGGACTGTTCACCCTGGAGGACGGCGTCTTCTTCCTGGCGGAGCGGGCGCGGCTGATCCAGTCGGTCACCACTCCCGGCGGCATGGCCGCCGTCTCCGCGCCCGCCGCCGAGGTCGAGCCGCTGCTGGCCGGGCTGGACGACGTGAGCGTCTGCGCGGTCAACTCCCCGCGTCAGTGCGTCGTCTCCGGCGGCGCCGGATCGCTGGCGGAGGTCACCGAGGCGCTGCGACAGCGCGATGTGACGGTCACGCCGCTGCGCGTCTCCTCCGCGTTCCACTCCCCGCTGATGGACGGGATCCTCGAACCGCTGCGAGCGGCCCTCGCCGGTGTCGAGTTCCACGAGCCCACCGTGACGCTGATCTCCTGCCTGAGCGGCGCGGTCGCCGCCCCGGGTGAGATGGCCACGGCCGACTACTGGGTGCGGCACGTGCGCGAGACGGTCGACTTCGAGGGCGGTATGCGCGCGCTCGCCGCCCGGGGCAGGCACGCCTTCCTGGAGGTGGGACCCTCCTCCGCCCTGGGGTCGCTGGGGCGGAGGTGCGTGCCCGACGGCAGACACCTGTGGCTCTCCAGTCTCCGGTCCGGGGACGGCGAGGGCAGGGCCGTCCACCAGGCGCTTGCCGACGCTTACCGCGCGGGGCTGGCGATCTCCTGGCCGGCCGTGCACGAGGGAGGTCCCGGGCGCATGACCGGGCTCCCGACGTACGCCTTCGACCGCAGGCGGTACTGGCTGCCCGACCAGGTCGGCCGCCACGGGCTGGGCGCCGCGGCCACCGCGCACCCCCTGCTGGGCGCGGAGGTGCGCGGCGGGGAGAGGGACGGAGGAGTGCGGGAGTTCGTCACCCGGCTCGGTCCCGGGAGCACGGCCTACCTCGCCGACCACACGCTGCGCGGGCGCCCCTTCGTGCCGGCGGCCGCCTACGCGGAGACCGTACTGGCCCTCATGGACGCGGTCCACGGCGACACCCGCCGCCCGGTCGAGGACCTCCGCTTCCATGAGGCGCTGTTCCTCACCGGTACGCCGGTGGAGGTCCGCACCTTCTGCCGCCCCGTCGGCGACGGCCGGTCCTCGGTGGAGATCGTGAGCCGTACGCCCGGGCGGGACGGCCCCGTCGAGCGGCGGCACGTCACCGCGGTGATCGGCGCGTCCGACGGGCGCGGCTCGGCGCTGGGCGACTCCGGCCGGCGGGTGCTGGACCGTTCGGCCGCGCCGGGCGAGCCGGACCGGGAACTGGACGGCGAGGAGGTTCGCGCGGCGTACGCGGCGGCCGGTCTGGAGTACGGCCCGCACTTCTCGCGGGTCGACCGGGTCGTCCGATACGGCCCGGACTTCACACTCAGTGAGCTGGACGGCCGGGAGGTGTCGCCCGCCGAGCACATGCCACCGCCGCTGTTCGACGCCGTCACGCACGGGCTCGCGGCCCTGGCGGACAGCCGGGAGACCGGTGAGACCTACATGTCGGTCGGCATCGCGTCGGTACGGGCCCTCAGGAAGCCCCGCGCGCCGCGGCTGCGGGCGGCGCTGCGCCTGGAGCGGGCCGGCGACGGGCCGGCCTTCAGCGTCGACGCGCTCCTGCTGGAGGGCGACGAACCGGTGCTGGAGATCTCGGGGATGGCCTTCAAACGGCTGGCCACGACCCCCGCACCGCCGCCCTCTCCCGCGGTCTCCGCGCCCCCCGCACCGTCAGATGGGCGGAGGCCCGCGCCGACCGAGGCGTTCGTCCGCTCGGCGGTCGCGCGGCTGCTGAGCATCGACGACCCGGAGTCCGTCGGACCGGACACCCCGTTCCTCGACCTCGGTATGGACTCCCTGGTGGCCACCGAGCTGAGAAGTCTCCTCGAGGCCGAGCTGGGTGTGTCCCTGTCGGCATCGGCGGTCTTCGACCACCCGTCCGTCGAACAGCTCGTGGAGTTCCTGGAAGAGCGAACCGCGAAAGAGGAGACATGAGCGACACCACGAACCAGACGATCACCGCCAGATCCGCCCTGCACGCGCGGCAGCGGCCCGAGGCCGTCGCCCTGGTGGCGGAAGGGCGCGAGGTCACCTACGCCGAGCTCCACCGCGAGAGCAACCGCACCGCGCACGCACTGCTGCGCGCCGGGCTCGGCCGGGGGGCACGGGTGGCGTACATCGGCAAGGAGTCGGAGCACTACTACGAACTCGCCGTGGCCTGCGCCAAGAGCGGCACGGTCCTGGTTCCCGTCAACTGGCGGCTGGCCAAGGGCGAGGTGGACCACGTGCTGCGTGACTCGCGGGCGGAGATCCTGTTCTCCGAGCGGGAGTTCCTCAAGGTCGTCCAGCGGGTGCGCGACGACCTGCCGACGCTGCGGACGGTGGTCGGGATGGACACCGCCGAGGAGCGGGCCGCGGGCTTCCTGGCGTGGAAGTCGGGTGCGCCGGACACCGATCTGGAGTCCGGGGACACCGAGGAAGCGATCGCCCAGATGTACACCAGCGGCACCACCGGCCTGCCCAAGGGCGTGGTGCTGCCGCACCGCTCCTTCTTCACCTTCATCGACAACATGCGCGGGCACGGGGTGGACTGGATCGACTGGCGTCCCGAGGACCGCAGTCTGACCTGCTTCCCCGGTCTGCACGCCGGCGGCTACGCCTGGTTCATGCACTGCTTCAACGTCGGCGCGACCAGCGTGGTCATGCGGATGTTCGTGGCCGAGGAGGCCGTGCGGCTGATCCGGGACGAGGCCGTGACCACTGTGTGGGCGGCCCCGGCGATGCTCCGGATGATGCTGGACGAGCCGGCCGCGAGCCCGGAGGCGTTCCGCTCCCTGCGCAAGATCGTCTACGGCGGCTCCCCGATCGACTACGAACTGATGGTGCGCTGCGTCAAGGAGTTCGGGTGCGAGCTGTCCCAGGCCTACGCGTCCGCCGAAACCGGTAGTTTCGTCACCTGCCTGAGGCCGGACGAGCACGTTCCGGGCAGTCCCCTGATGGCCTCGGCGGGCCGGGTGTGCCCGGGCAACGAGGTCAAGATCGTCGACGACGAGGGCAACACGCTGCCGCCCGGGCGCATCGGCCGGATATGCCTGCGCAGTCCCGCGCGCTTCACGGAGTACTGGCGGCAGCCCGAGGCCAGTCAGGCGATGATCAGAGGCGACTGGCTGTACATGAGCGACGCCGGCTACTTGGACGAGGACGGCTATCTGTTCCTGCGGGACCGCATCAACGACACGATCATCGTCGCCGGCCAGAACATCTACCCTGTCGAGATCGAGAACGCGATCCGCGAGCACCCCGGCGTTGCCGACGTGGCGGTGTTCGGCGTGTCCGACCCCCGCTGGGGCGAAGTGGTGCGGGCCGCCGTGGTGCGCCGTCCCGGACACCAGGAGCCGACCGAGCGGCAGCTGATGGTCTTCCTCCGAGGGAGGATCGCCGACTACAAGATCCCCAACGGCTATGTGTTCCTCGACAGTCTGCCGCGCAACCCCACCGGGAAGGTGCTGCGCCGCGTCCTGCGCGAGGAGTACGCCTCCTCGCGGCCGCGGACGACCGCGAACCGGCAGCCGTGAGCGGAGAGCGGATCGCGGAGCCGGACCCGGCGAGGTGGCTGCACCCGGCCGAGCCCGGCCCCGGAGCCGAGGCGCTGCTGTACCTGCTGCCCTACAGCGGCGGCGGCGTCTCGATGTACGGCCGCTGGCCCGCCCTGGTGCCGCCGAGCGTGGCGTGCCGACGGATCCAGCTGCCGGGACGGCAGGAACGACACCGGGAGGAGCCGTTCACCGAGATCGGCCCGCTCGTGGACGCGCTGTGCGCCGTTCTGGGGACCGAACTCGACGACCGTCCGTACGCGGTCTTCGGCCACTCCATGGGTGCGCTCCTCGCCTACCGCACGACCGTCGCCATGGAGCGGGCCGGGGCGCCGCCGCCCGCGGTGCTCGGGGTGTCGGGCTGGGCGCCGGAGGGGTTCTCGATGCCCACCCGAGACCTGGCCGAGGGCTCCGACCAGCGGATCGTCGGCCTGCTGCGCGAGCTGGGCACGGTACCGGAGGAAGCTCTGAGCCTGCCCGAGCTGTCCTCGATGGTGGTGCCCGCCATGCGGGCCGACCTGTCGGTGTGCGCCAGTTACGAGGACGACCGCACCACGGTCTCCTCACCGCTGGTGGCCTACGGCGGCCGCGACGACCCGTACCTCGCGCCCGGCGCGATGCGGTCCTGGGAGGCCCGCACCTCGGCCTTCCTCGGCGTCCGGGAGTTCCCCGGAGGCCACTTCTTCATCCATGACCAGGGACCCGGCATGGCGATGGACCTGGTGCAGCTGCTGCACCGGCACCGGTCGCCGTGACCACCCTTCGGAAAACAGCCGAACCCATCAGGAGGACATCGATGTTGCCCACCCCGAACAGGCTGGCGGAGAACTACGTCAAGCTGTGGAACGAGCCGGACGAGAAGCTCAGGCGCGCCGGCGTCGAGAAGCTCTACACCCCGGACGCCATCTACATCATGTACCGGCGCGACCCCTTCCACGGTCACGAGGTGATCACCGATCAGATCACCTACACGTACAACATCTACTTCCCGCTGGGCTACCACTTCAAGTCGTGCTACAACGCCGTGGGCCACCACAACCTGGTGCGGTTCAACTGGGTGATGGTCTCCGACGAGACCAGCGAGGTGGAGATGGCCGGACAGAACACCGTCGTCCTGGCCGAGGACGGCCGCATCCGGGCCGACTACCAGTTCCACGAGAAGATCCCGACCGCGTTCGTCTACAACGACGGCTACGAGGAGACCGGGCGGGTGACGCGTCCCGCGCAGCCCACCCTCGTCCAGCACTGAGAAGACGGCTCCGGTGGCCACGCGCGCACGTGGCCACCGGTCGCCGTCTCCGGGCCCTCTTCCCCCACCGGGAGACGACGGATGAACGGACTCATCAGAACGCTGCTGGCCGCCGTCTGCCTGACCGTGCCGTCGGGCCCGGCGGCGGTGGCGGCACCGGGCGGACAGGGCGGCCCGGCCGACGGTGCGGGCGACACCCTGGTCCTGCCGGGCGACGACTTCTATCCGGAGAGCATCATCGCGGGCCCCGACGGCACGCTCCGCGTCTCCAGTCTCGTCACCGGCGAGATCGTCAGGTTCCGCCCCGGGTCGGAGACGGCGGAGACCTTCGTACCGGCCGATGTGAACGTCGGCACCGGCGTGGCCCTGGTCGACGGGATCGCCTTCGACGGGCGCTCGTCGATCTACACCACCAACAACGACACCGGTCGGCTCCTGCGCGTGGACATCGCCGCGGACGGCTCCGCGCGCACTCCCGTGGAGATCGTCCCGGGCCGCCGTCTCGTGGCGCCCGACGGGATCCGCGTGATCGGCCCCACCCGGCTGCTCGTGACCGAACCGGGCACCTCCAGCCCGCTGCTCGTGGGTGTCGTCATGAGGACGACCACCGTCGTCGCCGAGGGGCTGGACGATCCCACCTCCGTAGCCGTCGCCCCGGCACGGGGAACATGGGTGGCCGAGGGGCAGGTGATGAGCCTGTCGCGGGGCGAGCCTCCGACGCCGCCCTTCGTCATCCGGCGCGTGTGAGACGCGGCTCGGGCCCGTGACGGCCGGCGGCGTGCGGAGAGCATGTGCCGCCGGCCTCCCCGTCTCCGGACGCGACCGGAGGTCAGGTGCGGGAGACGAGTACGTCGCTGAGGTACGCGTCGTCGACCAGCGCCGGGTCGTGGTCGAGGATGGCTCTTTCGTACCACCGCAGCATCGGTGAGGGCTCGATGCCGAGGTCGTCGTCGAGGCGCCGCTGGAACTGCCGGTAGGTGTTGAGCGCGTCGATCTGGCGCCCCGAACGGTAGAGGGCGACCATCAGAAGCCGGTGGAACTGCTCGTGAAGCGGGTTCTGGGCCACCATCTCCGTCAGCTCGGGGACGATCCGGGCGTGGCCGCCGGCCCTCAGCTCGGTCTTGTAGAGCAGTTCGAGCGCGGCCGTGCGGGCCTCCTCGTACTTGGACGCCGCGGTGCGGCAGAGGGGGCCGCTGGCTATGCCGCCGAAGACCGGCCCGCGCCACAGTCCGAGGGCTCGCCGCAGGTCCGCGGTGTCGCGGTGGGGGTCCTCCCGGGTGTTCACCCGGATCTCCTCGACGGCGTCGAGGAAGACCTGGGCGTCCAGCTCGCCCGGCTGGACGTTGAGCTGGTAACCGGAGACGGCGGTGGTGATCCGCAGGGCCGCGGGGTCCGACTCGATCCGCGCCAGGCTGCGGCGGAGCCTGCTGATCTGCGCCTGCAGGGCGTTGTGCGTCTTCTGCGGCGGTGTGGTGCCCCACAGTTCCTCGGTGAGGCTGTCGACGGTGATCAGTTTGTTGGCGCTGGCCATGAACGTTGCGAACAGTAACTGTTGCATGGCGCCCTTGGGGCGGGTGAGGTGGTCGTGAGCGCGGATCTCCATGGGGCCGAGTATCAGGAAACGCATATGTGTTCCCCCGTAGGGTGGCAGAGGTCGGAGTCGTGCCTGTCGACTTGAGCACGGCATGTGCTGCCGTAATGACCAGTCACAGCCTGTGCTGTCACACTGGAATGCTGCTAGTGCCTTGACCAGGAGTTGACCGTCAGTACCCGACGGAGCAGATAAGGACGGCGGGGCTGCCCTTTCCGTCCCGGCCGCCGGGGCAACCGGGGAGGGACGAACAACCGGACCCCGTGCCACTGGCATGTTCAACGGCAGATCCGGTCGCGGCTCTCTTCCCGATCGGGAACGTTTTCGAATCCGTGCGCGCCACCGGGTGCGCCGGGCCTGGCGGGGGTCGGCCGGGCGCGGGACCCGCCCTTCCTCGGCCTGTACCTCTCGGGCCGCGGAGCGCGTCCGGCCCGAGCCCGTGGACGGAGCGGCGTGCGGCTCCGCGCGGTCGTCGCACGCCGGGGCCGGGAC
>NZ_JBXUOY010000038.1:0-28710 GCF_057196705.1 Streptomyces sp. ATLC9
GGGCGGCGCGGACCGCGAGCGGGAAGCCGGCCGCGCGCCAGGCGGCCCGCGCCGCGCCGTCCAGCGCCAGCCAGGCGAGCTGGGCGCCGTGCCCGGCCTGGGCCATCGCCTTGCCCGCGGACATCTCCAGCTCCGGGTTGAGCCACAGCACGGGTGTGCCCGGCTCCGGCTCGGCGGGCGGTACGGGGTCCTCCAGCTCGGTGCCGGAGACCTGGAGGCGGGCCAGGTCCTTCGGCCAGCCGTCCAGTGGCACGGGCGGGAACACCCGCACCTCGGCCGGGTGCTCGCCGCCGCCGGTCACCGTGGCGCCCGGCAGGGCGAGGGCCCGCCGCCACTCCGCGCCGCGCGCCCGGCGCACCACCTTGCGGATGCGCCCGTCCTGCCAGTCGCGCACCGCCTGGTGCCATTCGCCGCCGGAGTCCGCCGTGCGCTCGTCCGACAGCACCACCAGCACCGCACGCGCCGCCGCCTCGAGCGCGTCGGTACGCGCGGGCGGGCCGGGGGGAGCGGATCGCTCGATCCGGACGACGAGCGGCAGGACGTACTGCGGGGCCGCGTCCCGGGCGGACGCCTCGCGGGCGGCGGGGTCTGGGGCAGGGCCGGTGAAGGGGTCGGCGGAGGGGGCGTCGGAGGTGCTCACGGGGCCAGTGTGCCAGCCGCCGCCGGGGCGTTCGCACCCGTTTTCGTACGAGGTCCCGGGCGGGCGGGGCCGGGAGTACGCTCGGCCGTATGGAGTTCGTATCCGGCTGGACAGCACCCGAGACGATGGCCGTCCGAGAGGCCGACGGCGCCGGGCGCGAGGAGCGGGCCGTGTGCGTGCAGTGCGGCGAGCCGACCGAGTACCCGGCGAGCACGCGTGGCGCGACGCTGTGCCCGGTGTGCGAGTGGCACGAGGCCGAACGCGTCGCCTGCTCCTGCTGAACGGCCCCGGACGGGAGCGCCCGGGGCCGGGGCTTCAGTCCCGGCCCATGGCCGAGGCGATCATCTCCGAGACGCGCACGACGCGGTATCCGCGCTCCCTCAGCTCCGGGACGATCCGGCGCACGGCCTTCTCGGTGGCCGGCGCCTTCTCGCGGTCGCAGTGCAGCACCACCACCGAGCCCGGCCTGATGTCCTTCAGCACCCGTTCGGCCACCTTCTCCGGGTCCTTCTCCCCGGCGTCCGGCGCGACCACGTCGCCGGCCACCGCCGTCACCTCCGCCGGGGCGATCGCCCGCCGGGAGCGGTCGTCGAAGCAGCCGCCGGGGAAGCGGAAGTAGGGCGTCAGGTTCTTCACCCCCGCCGCGCGGATCGTTTTCTGCCCCTTGAGGACATCCGCGAGCTGCTTGTCGGGCGCGAGCGCGGGAAGGTCGCGGCAGTCGCCGGTGAAGGCGCGGTGGGAGTGGGAGAGGCTGCCGACCTCGAACAGGTCGTCGCGGCCGATGGCGCGTGCCTGGTGCTTGTAGGTCCGCGCCCACAGGCCCGACATGAAGACGGTCGCGGGGACCTTCTCGCGGCGCAGGGCGGAGATCAGTCCGGGGTTGTCGTGGCGCTCACCGTCCTCCCCGGCGTGTTCGGCGTCCTCGGTGTCCTCGGCGGACAGGGCGGCGTCGAAGGTCAGCGCCACGATCTTGTCCTCCTCGTCGCCGCTCTTCCCGGCCCTCTTCCGCTTCTCCCGGTTTCCGCCGTCCTCCTCCGGCCTCCCGCCCTCGCCGCCGTCGGCCCGTGTGTCCTCGGCGCGCGGGCCGTGCCGGAAGACGGGCACCCGGCCGCTGATGGAGGCGGGCAGGGTGGCGTAGCGCCCGGACGGGAGCGAGGCGGCCTCGTCGTCGCCCTCCGGGCGGGAGAGGGAGGAGCGCGGAGAGGCGGAGAAGCCGTCCTTCCCGGAAGCCCTCTCCGAGGCCGCGGGCGAGGAGGGCGAGGCCGGGGACGCGGGGGGGGGGGGGGGGGGGGGGGCCGCCCGCCCCCCCCCCCCCCCCCCCCCCCGCAGCCCGCCGTCACGGCGGCGACCAGGGCGAGAGCGGTCAGAGGACGGGCGGTGCGGCGCACGGAGACGGTCATGACCGGAACGTAACGACGATCCGGGACGGCCGCGCGGGGTGCTGCTCCTGTCGGACTACCGCCGCCCCCGGCCCGGGTGACGCCCGGCCGGGTGGCGGCGCGCCGGCTCCGCGCCCGGGGCCGTACGCCACCCGTGCGCGGGACTGTGCGTCAGGTCGCGCGCCAGTAGCCCAGCGCGTGCACCCTGTCCTTCGGAACGCCCAGTTCCCTGCGCGCGTGGGAGGCGAGGGCGCGCGTCGTGGCGGTGTCGCAGGCGATCCAGACGTAAGGTGTCCGCTCGTCCTCCAGCAGCTTCGGCAGCTCCGCGGTCACCTCGGCCACCAGGTGGGCGCCGGAGTCCCGGCGCGGGACCCACCGCACCTCGTGCCGGCCGGACCGGAGCCGCAGCGGCAGTTCGGCGTCCTGCGGGTGCGCGGTCTCGAACCAGACGGTCGCGGGTGTGCCGGGGAAGGCGTCCAGCAGCGAGTTGACGGCCGGCAGGGACGCCGGGTCGCCGACGGCCAGGAGCCGGGAGGGCATGGGCGACGGCGCGGCGAACCCCGTGCCCTGGACGGTGGCCTCGATCGTGTCGCCCGGCCGTGCGCCGCGCGCCCAGTCGCAGGCGATGCCCTCGTGCAGCGCGAACTCCAGGGCGAACGTACCGGCCTCGGGGTCGGGATCGACCAGGGTGTAGGCGCGCTGGTGCGGTCTGCCCCCGCTCTCGAACCAGAGGCGGACCCACATCGTCGGGTGGACGCCGGTCGAGGCGAGCATTCCGCCGTCCGTCATCCGGATCCTCAGGTAGTGCTCGGTGACCTGCTCGGTTCCGGTCACGGTGAACTCGAAGTCCCTGCCTCGCAGCAGTTTGAGGACCACGCCCTCCCAGCCATGCCCCACGGTCTCTCCTCCCCGGTCCCGGGATGCCCCCGGACAGCCGTCATTGTGGTTAGGTTAGCCTAACCTGACGGCCGGGGGGTGCTCGCGGCGCCCCCGTTCGAGCCTGTCCGTCCCAGCTCGTCCCTTTCGGAGAGAACGTGTCCAGACCCACCGGCGCCACCGCCGTCCCGACCGACTCCCACGCCACTTCCCACGCCACCACCCCTCCGCGCGAACCCGTCCACGAGCGGGCCGTCGAGGGCTTCGGGGCCCTGCGGATCACCCCCGTGGACCCGGAGCGCGACGCCGCCCTGATCCACGGCTGGGTCACCCAGGAGCGCGCCGCGTTCTGGGGAATGGGCTCGATGGACGTCCGGGAGGTCCGCGAGGTCTACGCCCACACGGACACCCTCGCCACCCACCACGCCTTCCTCGTCCACCGCGACGGCGAACCCGTCGCGCTCCTCCATACCTACGACCCCGCCGAGGACCGGGTGGGGCTGTGCTACGAGGTCCGGCCAGGCGACCTCGGGGCGCACCTGCTGCTCGCCCCCGCCGCGGGCGCCGGCGAGACCGGGTTCACCGGCCGCCTGGGCGCCGCGATCCTGGAGTACCTCCTGGCCGACCCAGACTGCCGCCGGATCGTCGTCGAGCCGGACGCCCGCAACGAGAAGGCGATCGCGCGCATGCTGCGCACCGGGTTCGAGCAGGGGCCCGAGATCGTGCTCCCCGCGGTCGGGCTGCCGCAGGTCAGCCTCCCGGAGAAGCGCGCCCGCCTGGCCTTCCTGCGGCGGGAGGCGGTCACCGGCTGACCCCGGTCGGTCCCGGTCGGACCCCGGCCACCGCGGTCCCGCCCGCCTCAGTGACGCCAGGGCCCGGTGACGGCGAACGTGGTCCCCGGGTCGTAGCAGTTGACGTACATGGTGCGGCGGTCGGGCGAGAAGGTGACGCCCGCGAACTCGCCGTACGCCGGCTCCCGCGCGGTGCCGGTGTTCTGGGCGTTGCGCGCCAGGGCGTAGACCTCGCCGTGGCGGGTGAGGCCGTAGACGTGCTGCTCGCCGCCGCCGTCCTCGCAGACCATCAGACCACCGCCCGGGGCGAGGCAGATGTTGTCCGGGGACTCGCCGGGGGTGTCCACCCCGGTGTCCGGCCCGAAGACCACCGCCAGCGTCAGCCGGCGGCGGCCCGGCTCGTACCGCCACACCTGGCCGAAGTGGTCGGCCGCCGAACCCTCGGAGCCGCGCGCGTAGCTGGAGACGAAGTACACCGCGCCCGCGCCCCGGTGACCGCCCCAGTAGCAGCCCTCCAGCTTCTGCGCGTGGGTGACGCCGCCGCGGCCGAAGTCCTGGAGGCGGACGGGCGTCCGCTTCGCCAGTGGATCGGGCACCGGCAGCCACTCGACGCCGTCGAAGCGCGTGCCCGGCTCGGTGACGGCCGACAGGTCCGGGACGCCGGGCACCCGCATGGCCTCCAGCCTCCCGCCCGCGCGCAGCGAGTCGAAGCCGCCGCGGGGCCGGTGCGGCAGGAAACGGTAGAACAGGCCGAAGGGGTGGTCGAAGGCGTCCTCGGTCTCGTAGACCACGCCCTCGCGCGGATCGACGGCGACGGCCTCGTGCTGGAAGCGGCCCATCGCGGTGAGCGGTTCGGGGACGGTGCGGTGACCGGGGCGCAGACCGACCTCGAAGACGAAGCCGTGGTCCCTGGTGTAGCCGTTGACACCGGCCCTGTCCTCGGTCTCCTCGCAGGTCAGCCAGGTGCCCCAGGGGGTCGGGCCGCCCGCGCAGTTCACCGCGGTGCCCGCGACGCCCACCCGCTCGTCCAGCACGCGGTCGCCGCCGGAGAGCTCCAGCACGGTGCAGCCGCCCATGCCCCGCGGGTCGTACGTCAGCCCGCGCACGGCGGGGACGCGGCGGGGGGCGTTGTGACGGTTCTCGTGGTTGCGCACCAGGTGCACACGGCCGGGGACCGGGCCGGGCAGGGCGGTCATGCCGTCGTGGTTGCCGGGGACCGGTCCCCGGCCAGAGAGCATGGGCTCGCCCTCACGCGACAGCACCCGGTAGCGGAAACCTTTCGGCAGGTCGAGCAGGCCGTCGGGGTCGGGCACGAGGGGACCGTACCCGCCCCGGCCGCCGGCCGCGGCGTGGGCGGAGTCCGTACCGGCGAACAGTTCGGAGAGCGATCCGGTGAAGGCGATCCCCGCCCCGAAGGCGGCGGCGCTTCCCAGAACCTGGCGTCGCGTTGCTGACATGGGCGACTCCCTGCTGGCGGACAGGTTGATGACCCGCTTGTGTGTACCACGCCGTCGGCACGGCGGGAACCAGGCGCGACCCCGGTGGGACCCGCCCGCGCGCGCCGCGACCCTCCCGGCGTACGGATCCGGCCGCCCGCGGGAACCGGCCCGGCTCCCGCCGGACCCCGCCCCTCAGGCCCCGCCGTCCTCCCCGGTCAGGCGCCGCGCGTCGCGGGCGAGGGCGGTCAGCCGGGATATCGCCCGGAAGTACTTCTTGCGGTAGCCGCCCCGCAGCATGTCCTCGCCGAAGAGGCGGTCGAACGGCACTCCGGAGGCGAGCACCGGCACCTCGCGGTCGTAGAGCCGGTCGGCCAGGACCACCAGGCGCAGCGCGGTGGACTGGTCCGGCACAGGCCGGACATCCGTGAGACAGACCGCCTCCACGCCGTCGCACAGCGCGCCGTAGCGGCTGGGGTGTACCCGGGAGAGGTGGTCCAGGAGGGAGGGGAAGTGGTCCAGGGACGCGCCGGGGGTGCGGTGAGCGGCGGCGCTCACCTCGGCGTCGCCGGCCGGAGCCGGGGCCTCGGGCAGACCGCGGTGGCGGTAGTCCTCGCCGTCGATGCGCAGCGTGCGGAAGTGCGCCGACAACCCCTGGATCTCCCGCAGGAAGTCGGCGGCGGCGAACCGGCCCTCGCCCAGCCTGCCGGGCAGGGTGTTGGAGGTGGCCGCCAGCGCCACGCCCTCCTCGACCAGACGGCTCAGCAGGGTGGAGACCAGCACGGTGTCACCCGGGTCGTCCAGTTCGAACTCGTCGATGCACAGCAGCCGGTGCCCGCCGAGCGTGGCCACCGTCTGCTGGAAGCCGAGCGCGCCCACCAGGTTGGTCAGCTCCACGAACGTGCCGAAGGCCTTGCGCTCGGGTGGAGCCTCGGTGGCGTGCCACAGGGAGGCCAGCAGATGGGTCTTGCCCACGCCGTAGCCGCCGTCGAGGTACACCCCGCGCGGACCGGCGGGCGCCGCCTGCCGCCCGCCGCGGCGGAACCAGCGCCGGATGCCGCCGCCCTCACCGCCCGGCCGCTCCCCGCCGAGCCCGCCCGCGAACTCGCTCAGCACCTTCACCGCCTCGAACTGGCTGGGCCGGGACGGGTCGGGGATGTAGTTGTCGAAGCGCACCGAGTCGAAGCGCGGCGGCGGCACCATCTCCGCGACCAGGCGGTCGGCGGGCACGTGCGGCTCGCGGTCGCACAGGGACGGCGGAGCGCCCCCGTCGGCCGCCGGGGGCTTCGGTCCGGCGTTCGGGTCGGGCTTCTGGGCGGGGGAGGACGACACCCTTATCACTGTACGTGGCGTGGCGGGGCGCGAAACACGCCAGTGGCACGTGCCACACTGCGCCGTATGCGACGCCTGTTCCCCCCTTTCGAGTACTCCGCGGCACCCACGGCCCCCGGGCGGGACGAGCTGCCGTCCGCCGGCCGGCCCTGGACGCTCGAGGAGATCGCCGACGCGTACGCCTACCCCGCCGCCGCCGCGGCCGGGGACGGGGCGGCCGGACGGGCCGCGCGGCCCTGGCTGCGCGGCAACATGGTCGCCTCCCTCGACGGCGCCGCCCACCACGGCGGACGCTCCCAGCCGCTGTCCTCGGACGCCGACATGCGGATCTTCGGGGTGCTGCGCGCCCTGGCGGACGCCGTGGTCGTCGGCGCGGAGACGGTGCGCCGGGAGGGATACCGGCCGGCCCGCCGCCGCGAGGCGTTCGCGGCCCGGCGCGAGGCCGCCGGGCAGGAGCCGGCCCCCGCCGTCGCGGTGGTCAGCGCGAGCCTGGACCTGGACTTCTCCCTGCCGCTGTTCACCGGGCCGCTGGTGCCCACCCTGGTGCTCACCGGCGCGGCCGCACCGGCCGGCCGCCAGGAGGCGGCGCGCGCGGCGGGCGCGGTGGTGGTGCACGCGGGGGAGGGCGCGGAGGTGGACCCGGCGCGGGTGCCGGACCTGCTGGCCGGGCACGGCCACACCCGGCTGCTCACCGAGGGCGGGCCGCGCCTGCTGGGCCGCTTCGCGGCCGCGGGCGTCCTGGACGAGCTGTGCCTGACCGTCTCCCCCCGGATCACCGCGGGGGACGCCGCGCGCATCCTGGACGCCCCCGGGTTGGAGACCCCCGCGGAGTACGAGCTGACCTCCCTGCTGGAGGAGGACGGGTTCCTCTTCTCGCGCTATCGCCGCTCCCCCGGGACGGCCCGGGAGTGACCGGATCTGTTTGCTCACGCCAACAAGGTGTGACGCGTACAGAATGAGATACGCAGAGTGAAATGTGCAGTCCCGCAACGAGGTGGGACCGGACAGTCGTCGTACGGGTCGTCGACCCGTCGGGAGGAAGGGCACCTGCTGTGTTCACATCCGTACTGATGATCGAGAAGCCGCTGGTGCCCACCGACGTCGAGCTCGTCACCACACTCCACGGCGACGAGCGCGTCTCCTTCGTCGTGCTCATGCAGCCGCGCGGCGACCAGGACCGGCTGCTGCGCGCCCTGGACGACATGGCGCTCGGCGAGCTGGACGACGCCGTCCGCGAGGCCACCGGGCAGGACGAGGAGGAGGCGGTCGGCGGCCCGGTCTCCCCGGCCGAGCGGGCACTGGAGCACTCGCTGGGCGCGCTGCGCGCGGCCGGAGCGGAGGCGGTCGGCCAGATCGTCCAGGACCACCCCCTGGACCTGCTCACCTCGGTGGTGGAGGAGACGGCCGCCGACGAGGTGATCGTGCTGACCGCGCCGCACCTGGTGGAGGAGTTCTTCCACCGGGACTGGGCCTCACGGGCCCGCCACAAGGTCGGCGTCCCCGTGCTCAAGCTGTTCGCCCACGGAGAGTAGGCCGGCCGGAGCGCCGCCACGCCGCCCGCCCCCCTCGCATAGGCTGGGGCCGGGTGCCCGCGGGCGGCGTGGCGGCGCTCCGGCCGCACCGCCGCACGGACACCCGCCCCGACATCCGGCCTCCCCGCGGCCACCCCAGAACACCCCAGGACACTCCAGAACACCGCCCCGGCGGGCACACCGCCGGAGCACCCCTCGAAAGGACACCGCATGGCGCCCGGCCTGCCGCCCGCGATGGAACGACCGCACTTCATCGGCATCGGCGGAGCCGGAATGTCCGGTATCGCGAAGATCCTCGCCCAGCGCGGCGCGAAGGTGGCCGGCAGCGACGCCAGGGAGTCCGCCACCACCGGGGCGCTGCGCGCCCTCGGGGCCACCGTCCGCATCGGCCACGCCGCCGGCCACCTCGCCGCCGACGCCACCGCCGCCGTCGTCTCCAGCGCCATCCGCGAGGACAACCCCGAGCTGGCCGCCGCCCGCGAGCGCGGCGTGCCCGTGGTGCACCGCTCCGACGCGCTGGCCGCGCTCATGGACGGCCTGCGCCCCATCGCCGTCGCCGGCACCCACGGCAAGACGACCACCACCTCGATGCTCGCCGTCGCCCTGGACGCGATGGGCCTGGACCCCTCGTACGCCATCGGCGGCGACCTCGACGGCCCCGGCACCAACGCCCGCCACGGCGGCGGGGAGATCTTCGTCGCCGAGGCCGACGAGAGCGACCGCAGCTTCCACAGGTACGCACCCGAGGTGGCGATCGTCCTCAACGTTGAGCTGGACCACCACGCCAACTACGCCTCGATGGAGGAGATCCACGAGTCGTTCCTCACCTTCGCCGACCGCGTCCGCCCCGGCGGCACCCTGGTGGTCAGCGCCGACCACGCAGGCGCCCGCGAGTTCACCGCCCGCCTGCGCGCCCGCGCCACCGGGGACGCCCGGGACCCGCGGATCCTCACCTACGGCGAGGCCGACGACGCCGACGTACGCGTCCTCAAGGTCCTCCCGCAGGGGCTGACCAGCGAGGTCACCGCCGTACTCGACGGTGCGCAGCACACCTTCGCCGTCTCCGTCCCCGGCCGCCACTACGCCCACAACGCCGTCGCCGCCCTGGCCGCCGGAGCGGCGCTGGGCGTCCCGGCCGGCGCCCTGGCCGCGGCGCTGGCCTCCTACACCGGCGTCAACCGCCGCCTCCAGCCCAAGGGCGAGGCGCGCGGGGTGCGGGTCATCGACTCCTACGCCCACCACCCCACCGAGATGACCGCCGACATCGAGGCCATCCGGGGAGCGGCCGCGGGCGGCCGGGTACTGGTCCTCTTCCAGCCGCACCTGTTCAGCCGCACCCGGGAGCTGGGCGCGGAGATGGGGCAGGCCCTGGCACTGGCCGACGCCGCGGTCGTGCTGGACGTCTACCCGGCCCGCGAGGACCCGATCCCGGGCGTCACCAGCGCCGTCATCACCGACGCGGCCCTGGCCGCGGGCGCGGACGCGCGGCCCGAGTCCGACCGGCCGGCCGCCGCCGCCCTGATCGCAGGAATGGCCGAGCCCGGTGATCTCGTTCTCACCATGGGAGCGGGCGACGTCACCGAACTCGGCGCGACGGTGCTGGAGCGGCTGGCCGCCCGCCGGGCGAACTGAGGAGGCCGAGGAGGCACCCATGGGTTACGAGATCGACAAGAGCGACGAGCAGTGGCGGCAGGAGCTCAGCCCCGCCGAGTACCACGTGCTGCGCGAGGCGGGCACCGAGCCGGCCTTCACCGGTGAGTACAACCACACCAGGACCACAGGCGCCTACGAGTGCCGCGCCTGCGGGGCCGAACTGTTCCGCTCCGACACCAAGTTCGAGTCCCACTGCGGCTGGCCCAGCTTCTTCGACCCGGCCGACTCCTCGGCCGTCGAACTGCTGGAGGACCGCTCCCACGGCATGGTCCGCACCGAGGTGCGCTGCGCGCGCTGCGGCTCCCACCTGGGCCACGTCTTCCGCGGGGAGGGCTACCCGACCCCGACGGACGAGCGCTACTGCATCAACTCCGTCTCCCTGAGGCTGGTGCCCGAGGAGGGCTGACGGGTCCCGCCGGGCCGCCCGCCCCCGGGCCCCCGCGGGGGCCCGGGGGCGGAAAGCGGCGCCCCGCCGCGCGCGGGGCCGGGCTACCGCAGCACCGCCGCCGAGTGCGGCCCCAGCCGCAGCAGGCCGTCCCCCTCCGGGGCCCCGCACTCGCCCCAGGAGGCCAGCGCGGCGGCGGTGTGCACCGACAGGGGGATCTCGGCGGCGCCCTCCCCGGCCAGGTTCACCGCCACGTGCAGCCCGCCGTGGCGCATGCACAGCCAGCGCCGCTCCTCGTCGTAGGCGACGTGGACGTCCACCAGCCGGGTGCGGGGCGAGACATGGGCGCGGCGCAGCGCGATCAGCGCCCGGTGCCAGGCCAGCAGGCCGGCGTGCGGCTCGCGGTGCGGTTCGTCCCAGTCCAGGCAGGAGCGCAGCCGGGTGGCCGGGTCCTGCGGATCGGGCACGTCCGACTCCGACCAGCCGTGCGCGGCGAACTCCCGCCGCCGCCCCCGCCGTACCGCCTCGGCCAGCTCCGGGTCCTGGTGGTCGGTGAAGTACTGCCAGGGGGTGCGCGCCCCCCACTCCTCGCCCATGAACAGCATCGGCGTGTACGGCCCGCACAGCACCAGCGCCGCCGCGCAGGCGGCCAGTCCGGGGGAGAGGCGGGAGGCGAGCCGGTCGCCGCGGGCCCGGTTGCCGATCTGGTCGTGCGTCTGGGCGTAGGCCAGGAATCGGTGGGCCTCGGTGGCGGCGCGGTCCACCGCCAGCCCGTGACGGCGGCCCCGGAAGGAGGAGTAGGTGCCGTCGTGGAAGAAGGCGCCGGTCAGCGACTTGGCCAGGGCCGCCATCGGGGCGCGGGCGAAGTCGGCGTAGTAGCCCTGCGCCTCGCCGGTCAGCGCGGTGTGCAGGGCGTGGTGGACGTCGTCGTCCCACTGGGCGTCCATGCCCAGGCCGTGCGCCCCGCGCGGCGCGGTGGTGCGCGGGTCGTTGCGGTCGGACTCGGCGATCAGGAACAGCGGGCGGCCCAGCTCCGCCGACAGGCCGTCCACGGCCGCCGACAGCTCGGCCAGGAAGTGCTCGGCCCGCTCGTCGATCAGCGCGTGCACCGCGTCCAGCCGCAGCCCGTCCAGCCGGTGGTCGCGCAGGAAGGCCAGCGCGCTGCCGGCGAAGTACGCCCGCACCTCGTCCGAGCCGGGCGCGTCCAGGTTGACCGCCGCCCCCCACGGGGTGTGGTGGCGCTCGGTGAAGTACGGGCCGAACTCCGGCAGCCGGTTGCCCGACGGTCCCAGGTGGTTGTGGACCACGTCCAGGACCACGCCCAGCCCGCGTCCGTGCGCGGCGTCCACGAAACGCTTCAGGCCCTCGGGCCCGCCGTAGGGCTCGTGCACCGCCCAGGGCGCCACCCCGTCGTAGCCCCAGCCGTGAGCCCCGGGAAAGGGGCTGACCGGCATCAGCTCGACATGGGTGACGCCCAGGTCGGCCAGATGGCCCAGCCGGCCGGCCGCCGCGTCGAAGGTGCCCTCCTCGGTGAAGGTGCCGACGTGCAGCTCGTACAGGACCGCGCCGTCCAGCCCGAGCCCCTCCCAGTCGTGCCGCCAGGCGTACGCCCCCTGGTCCACCACCGCGGCGAGCCCCTCGGGGCCGTCCGGCAGCCGGCGGGCGCGCGGGTCGGGCAGGACGGGCCCGCCGTCGACCGAGAATCCGTAGCGGCTCCCGTGCCCGGCGGACGCCTCGGCCCGCCACCACCCCTCGCGCTCCGGGTCGCGGTGCATGGGGTGCTCCTCGCCCCCCGCGTGCAGCGCGACCCGTCGCGCGTATGGCGCCCACACCTCGAACAACACCGGAGATCTCCTTCGGCCGACGGCACCCCAGAGCTCCAGCATGCCCGTTTCGGTGCGTTTCAGCGTGCTCCGCGGTCCACGCGGACGCGGCGCCGCACCGCCGGGCACCCGGCGCGGGCGAAGTGGGCCGCCATCGGGGTGTTGCCCACATCGGTACCGAGAAGGCGGTACGCCGCTCATGCGGGCCCCGGCGTCCTCAGCCGCGCACCAGCAGCGCCACCGGCCGCTCGGCCAGCAGCCGCGCCAGCCCCGCGCTCCCCTCCGCCTCCCGGCCGCCCAGCAGGTCCCGCCACCGCCCCGGCGGCAGCTCCAGGGCGGTCCCCCGCCAGCCGCCCGCCTCCGCCAGCCGCAGCGGGAGCCGGGTCGCGACGCAGACCACCGCGCCCGAGCGCGCGTACGCCACACAGTGCCCGGCCGCCGGCCCCGCGGCCCGCAGCGGCTCGTACGAGGCCGCCGCGCCGAACCACCGGGGGTGCTCCCGCCGCAGCCGCAGCGCCGTCCGGGTCAGCACCCGCTTGTCCTCGGACAGGGACTCCGGCAGCCAGGAGGCGGCCTCCTCCCGCGCCTCGGAGCTCTCCTGCGGCACGCCCGGCGGGAAGGGCGGGAAGTCCGGCAGCCGCCGGTTGTCGGGATCGACCAGCGCGGTGTACACCCGCTCGGTGCCCATGTAGAGATCCGGCACGCCCGGCATGGTCAGGTGCAGCAGCGCCGCGCCGAGCACGTTGGCCCGCACCGGGCCGGCCAGCTCCCGCGCGAACTCCGCCACCGTGTACAGCGGCGGCCCGCCCGGCCCCGCCACCGCGAAACGCTCGACGGCCTCCTCGTACTCCGCGTCCCGCTCCGTCCACGTCGTGCGCAGCCCCGCCTCCCGCACGGCCTTCAGCAGAGCCGGCACCAGCCGTTCCTGGTAGGGGAAGCCCATGCCGTACGCCGTCTGCCAGGCCGCCCACGCCACATGGCGGTCGGGGGCCTCCACCCCGGAGGTCCGCAGCGTCTCCCGCGTCACCCGCTCCAGCAGCTCCACCCACCGCCCGGGGCACTCGGTCAGCACCGCCAGCGCCGCCCGCACGTCCGCGCTGCGCTTGGTGTCGTGGGTGGACAGCACGGTGCCGGTGACCGGCCAGTCGCGCTGGAGGCGGGCGCAGTACGCGTGGAACTCCTCCGGCGCCACCCGCGGGCTGCCCGGGTCCCCGCCCACCTCGGCGGCCGACAGCAGCGGCGCGTAGCGGTAGAAGGCGGTGTCCTCCTCCGACTTCGCCCGCAGCGCCGCGCAGACCTGCGCGAACCGGGCGCAGAAGTCCCGCTGGGCCTCGCCGTCACCCAGCTGCCCCAGCGCCAGGTCCTGCACCACGTCCACCGCCTCGGCCTCCTGCGGCACCGCGAACGCCGCCCGCGCGCCCTCGGCCGCCTCCTCCAGCATCGCCCGGTCCTCCGCGCCCACCGGTCCGCCCGCGGTGACGTACGGCCGGTACACCGGCACCCGCACCAGCACCTCCTCGACCGCGGTGCGCAGCGCCCAGGGCGCGTGGTCGCGCAGCGCCAGGCCGGGCGCGGCCTCGCACACGGCGGCGGCCGTGCGGACCAGCCGCCCGACCTCGGCGGCCAGGTCGTGGGAGACGACCTCCCGGGCGGCCCGCCGCACGGTCGGGGCCCACTCACCGCCCAGGTCCGGCGCGGCGCCGGTGAAGCCGCGGTAGAGGGCGGACAGCTCCGCCTGCCCGTCCGGGTCGAGGAAGAGGCCGTCGATACGGTGCAGCGCGTCGTACCCGGTCGTCCCGGCCACCGGCCAGGACACCGGCAGCCGCTCGCCGGGTCCGAGGATCTTCTCCACCACCGTCCAGGCGCCGCCGCTCTCCCGCGCCAGCCGCAGCAGGTACGCGCCCGGGGCGGCCAGCCCGTCCGGATGGTCGACCCGCAGACCGTGGACCACGCCCTCGCGCAGCAGCCGCAGCACGCACGCGTGGGTGGCCGCGAAGACCTCCGGGTCCTCCACACGCACCCCGATCAGGTCGGCGATGGTGAAGAAGCGCCGGTAGTTCAGCTCGGTGCGGGCCAGCCGCCACCAGGCCAGCCGGTAGTGCTGGGCGTCCAGCAGCTCGGGCAGCGGCAGGTGCTCGGTGCCCTCGCGCAGCGGGAAGCGGTGGTCGTGGTACGCCAGGACGCCGCCCTTGACCGTCAGCGCCCCCAGCTCCTCGGCCGGCCGCCCGCCCAGCACCGGCAGCAGCACGCGACCGCCGCCCGCCTCCCAGTCGATGTCGAACCAGCGCGCGTACGGGGAGGCCGGCCCCTCGCGCAGCACCTCCCACAGCGCCTCGTTGAGCCGTTCGGGGACGGGGACGCCCATGTGGTTGGGGACGATGTCCACCACGATGCCCATGCCGTGCTCCCGCGCGGCGCGCGACAGCGACCGCAGCCCCTCCTCGCCGCCCAGCTCCTCGCGGATCCGGGCGTGCCCGGTCACGTCGTAGCCGTGGGCGGAGCCGGGGGCGGCCTCCAGCACCGGGGACAGGTGCAGATGGGAGACCCCGAGCGAGGCCAGGTACGGCACGGTCTTCTCCGCGGCGGAGAACGGGAAGCCGGGCTGGAGCTGGAGCCGGTAGGTGGCGGTCGGCACGGCGGGCACGGCGGGGGGCTGAGGGGACATGTGGTGCGTGTTCCCTGCCGGCGTCCGCCGAACCCGCCGCCTGCCGGGCGACATCCCGCCCGGGGAAGGGCGCGCCGCACGGCCCGGGCGGGCTGGTCGGCCGGGTCGGCCGGGACGGTCAGGCGGGGCGCTGGAGCACCGTCAGACTGCGGTCCACCAGGGTGATCCGGGAACCGGCCTTCACCGTGGGCCCGGTGCCCGGGGGCACCCCGTCCTCCCGCGAGGTGTCCACCACGACCTGCCACTCCCGCCCGTGGTCCGCCGGCACGGTGAACCCGCGCGAGGTCGGCTGCGCGTTGAACATCAGCAGGAAGGAGTCGTCGGCGATCCGCTCGCCGCGCTCGCCGGGCTCGGAGATCGCGTTGCCGTTGAGGAACACCGTCAGCGCCCTGGCCTGGGCCTCCTGCCAGTCCCGCTGGGTCATCTCCTCGCCCTCGGGGGTGAACCAGGCGATGTCGGAGAGCTCGTCGTGGGTGCCCTCCACCGGCCGCCCGTGGAAGAACCGCCGCCGGCGGAAGGCCGGGTGGTCGCGGCGCAGGCCCACCATGGCCTGCACGAAATCGCACAGGGGATGCTTCTCGCCCGGCTTGGGCCAGTGCACCCACGACAGCACGCCGTCCTGGCAGTAGGCGTTGTTGTTGCCCTTCTGGGTGCGGGCGAACTCGTCGCCGTGGGAGAGCATCGGCACGCCCTGGGAGAGCAGCAGGGTGGCGATGAAGTTGCGCATCTGCCGGCCCCGCAGGGCCAGGACGTCCTCGTCGTCCGTGCCGCCCTCCACCCCGCAGTTCCACGAGCGGTTGTGGCTCTCGCCGTCCCGGTTGCCCTCGCCGTTGGCCTCGTTGTGCTTGTCGTTGTACGACACCAGGTCGTGCAGGGTGAAGCCGTCGTGGCAGGTGACGAAGTTGATCGAGGCCAGAGGGCGGCGCCCGTCGTCCTGGTACAGGTCGGAGGAGCCGGTCAGCCGGGAGGCGAACTCCGCCAGCGTGCGCGGCTCGCCCCGCCACAGGTCCCGCACGGTGTCGCGGTAGCGGCCGTTCCACTCCGTCCACAGCGGCGGGAAGTTCCCCACCTGGTAGCCGCCCTCGCCCACGTCCCACGGCTCGGCGATCAGCTTCACCTGACTGACCACCGGGTCCTGCTGCACCAGGTCGAAGAACGACGACAGCCGGTCCACCTCGTGGAACTGGCGGGCCAGAGTGGCCGCCAGGTCGAATCGGAAGCCGTCCACGTGCATCTCGGTGACCCAGTGGCGCAGCGAGTCCATGATCAGCTGCAGGACGTGCGGGGAGCGCATCAGCAGCGAGTTGCCGGTGCCGGTGGTGTCCATGTAGTACCGGGGGTCGTCGGTGAGCCGGTAGTACGAGGCGTTGTCCAGACCCCGGAAGGACAGGGTCGGTCCCAGGTGGTTGCCCTCGGCGGTGTGGTTGTAGACCACGTCGAGGATCACCTCGATGCCGGCCTGGTGCAGCGCCTTGACCGCCTGCTTGAACTCCAGCACCTGCTGACCCCGGTCGCCCCAGGAGGCGTAGGCGTTGTGCGGGGCGAAGAAGCCGATGGTGTTGTAGCCCCAGTAGTTGGCCAGCCCGGCGTCGGCCAGCCGGTGGTCGGTGACGAACTGGTGGACCGGCATCAGCTCCAGCGCGGTCACCCCCAGCTTCGTCAGGTGTTCGATGACCGCCGGGTGCCCCAGCGCCGCGTAGGTGCCGCGCAGGTCCTCGGGCAGCTCCGGATGGAGCATGGTCAGGCCCTTGACGTGGGCCTCGTAGATGACCGTCTGGTGGTAGTCGGTGCGCGGGGGCCGGTCGTCGCCCCAGTCGAAGTAGGGGTTGACCACCACCGAGGCCATGGTGTGCGGGGCGGAGTCCAGGTCGTTGCGCCGTTCGGGTTCGTCGAAGTGGTAGCCGTAGACCGCCTCGTCCCAGTCGATGGCACCGCTCATCGCCCTGGCGTAGGGGTCCAGCAGCAGCTTGGCGCTGTTGCAGCGCCTGCCCTTCTCCGGCTCGTACGGCCCGTGCACCCGGAAGCCGTAGCGCTGGCCGGGCATGACACCCGGCAGATAGGCGTGCCGCACGAACGCGTCGGACTCGCGCAGCTCGATCGCGGTCTCCGACCCGTCGTCGTGCAGCAGGCACAGCTCGACGCGCTCCGCCGCCTCCGAGAACACGGCGAAGTTCGTCCCGGCCCCGTCGTACGTGGCGCCGAGGGGATAAGCCCGTCCAGGCCAGACCTGCATGTCGACTCTTCCTGTCGCGGTCTCTACCCGTTACCCGTTTTCGCCGCATCCTTGCGCAGGACTGGTGCGGCAGGCGGGCACCGGATGGGCACAGCACGCATCTTCCCCCGGATGAGCGTACGGGCAAAGGAACTTGGTGGCGGGATACTGCTGCGTCCCCTCCTGGGAGGGCAGTAGGCTCCTTGATCGAAACAGCAGGTCCGGAAGGCGGTGCACAGGTGGGCTCGGGAGGGCTTGAGCTCCCCTCGGGGGACGGGGGCGGCGGGAGCGGTGCCGCCGGGGCGCCCGGAGCGGTGCCGCCCGGCACGGTCTCCCTGACCCGGCCGATGGAGATCGGCGCCGACCTGGCCTGGGGGTACGAGGAGTGGGCCGAGGTGCGGCTGCGCGCCCAGCGGGCGGGACGGGCCTACATCTGGCTCAATCTCGTCGAGCAGCGGCTGCGCGCCGTGGTCGCGGCGGTGCTGCGGCCCATCTACGAGCCGGTGCACGGCGAGGAGTGGGTTGTGGCGGCGGCCGGCCCGACCGGGCAGGAGTGGGTCCAGCGGGCCGCGGCCGTCCGGGAGGTCAGCCGCCGCAAGGGCTATCTGCTGGACCCGGCCGACGACACCCTGCTGGCCTTCCTCACCCTGCCGCAGCTGCGCGAGCTGGTGGTGCAGCACTGGCCCTGCTTCGAGCCCTACTTCGACGGCCGGCGCGAGCTGGAGCTGGCCCTGGACGAGTTGGAGGTCGCCCGCAGCGCGGTGGCGCGCAACCGCGCGCTGTCCCCGGCCATCCTCGCCCAGGCCGAGCGGATCGCGGCCCGGCTGCTGGACCTGCTGGGCGCCGGCCGCGACATCCCCTCCGCCCACCGGCTGCCGGTGGACGCGGTGGAGGAGCTGGTCGGCGACCGCTTCGCCGACGTCGTCGGCGTCCACCCGGACCGGGTGCGCCTGCAGCGCCAGCTCCCGGCCGAGGACCTGTTCGGCGGAGCGCGCCGGCTGGACGCCATCGGCATAGGACTGAACCTGCTGGTCCAGAACTACTCCGGGCGCCGCCTGGTGCGGCTGGCCGAGTCCGGCTGCCGGGTGCGACTGCTCTTCCTCAACCCCGCCAGCAGCGCGGTGCGCCGCCGGGAGCGGGAGCTGGGGCTGAAGAAGGGCGAGCTGAGCCGTTCGGTGGAGACGAACATCCTCCACATGCGGCGGGTGCGCTCCCGGCTGCGGGACGCCGACGCCTTCCAGATCCACGTCTTCGACGAGACCCCGCGCTTCACCGCCTACCTCGTGGACGGCGACGGGCCGGACGGCATCGCGGTGGTCCAGTCCTATCTGCGCCGTATCCGGGGGATGGAGGCCCCGGTCTTCGTACTGCGCGGCGGCGGCCGGGACATCGTCCGGGGCGGGACCGTCCGGGGCGGCCCGCGGGGGGAGGGCGCCGAGGGCGGGCTGTTCCACCTCTACCGCGAGGAGATGGAGTCGGTGTGGACCGACTCCCGGCCGGTGTCCTGACCCGGCCCGCGCCGCCCGGCCCGGCGGGTGCTGTCACCGGGCTGCCGGGGACGGTGTCCTGGCGGACCGGTGCACCCGGCCGGGCGGTGTGGCCGCCGCCGCTGCGGGGCACCCGCACCCGGTCGTGGCACACACCGACCGGAGGTACGCCGATGGAGGGCACGGAGGAGACAGGGGCCGGGCGGGCCGGAGGGGAGCGGCGCACCCGGATCGTCCCGCGGCCCACCGCCGGCCCGCTGCCCCTGGGCTTCCTCGCCCTGGGCTTCGCCACCTTCCTCTTCGCCGCGCTCCAGCTCGACTGGCTCCGGCCCTACGAGGGACGCCTGGTGGCCCTGGCCGTACTGCTGCTGACGGTGCCGCTGCAACTGCTGGCGTCGGTGTTCGGCTTCCTGTGCCGGGACCTGGGCGCGGGCACGGCGATGGGCGTGCAATCGGGCACCTGGGCCGTCACCGCGGCCGTCACCGCGCTCACCCCGCCCGGCTCGCACAGCGACGTACTGGGCCTGGCGCTCCTGGCCTCGGCCGTCGCCCTGCTGGTGGCGGCCGCGGCGGACGGCGGGAAGCTCCTGGCGGGGGCGGTCGTGACGCTCGCGGCGATCCGCTTCGCCGTCACCGGCATCGCCGAACTCACCGCCTCCCCCGCGTGGGAGAGCGCCGCCGGGGTCACCGGTCTCGTCCTGGCCGCGCTGGCCTGCTACGCCGCGCTCGCCTTCCTGCTGGAGAACGCCCTGGGACGCGCCGTGCTGCCGGTGCTGCGCGGGAAGCCGGCCGTGGACGAGCCGGGGGTGCGCCCGCGGCTGTGAGACCGCGGGCGTGCAGGGCGCGTTACGCGCCGGCGGGCACGCTCACGCGCTCGTCCCACCTCACCAGCGCCTCGTCGTAGCGCCGTGCCATCAGGCGGGCCAGCTCCGGGGCGTCGCCCAGCACCGGCGCCAGCAGGTCGGCGCCCGCCTCGCGGGCTCCGGCGGCGATGCGGTCCGGGAGGAATCCGGGCGCGACGACGTACGGGGCGACGGCCACCCGCCGCGCCCCCCGGTCGCGCAGCTCCCGCACCGCGTCGGCGGTGCGGGGAAGGGATGCGGAGGCGAACGCGGGCCGCACGGCACACCAACCGGAGATGTGCCGCCACTCCCGCGCGATGTCTGCGATCACCGCGATCGCCTCCGGGTCGGAGGAGCCCGCCGAGGCCAGGACGACCCCGGTCGAGCCTTCGTCGCCGGGCCGCAGCCCGGCCTCGTGCAGCCGCCGCTCCAGGGCGGCCGTCAGCAGCCGGTCCGGGCCCAGGACGTCGGCCTGGCACACCGTCAGCCGAGGCAGCCGCGACACCGCCTCCCCCAGTACCGCGGGGATGTCGGCCTTGGCGTGGAAGGCGCGGGTGAGCAGCAGCGGCAGCGCCACCACCCGCCGTACGCCGTCGGCGTGGAGACGGGCGAGCACCTGGGGGACGGAGGGGGCGTTGAAGTCCAGATGGCCCACCTCGACCCGCAGCTTCGGGCGCGGCCCGCGCAGCCGGGCGCACAGCGCGGCCACGGTCGCCGCGTGGCGCGGGTCGCGGCTGCCGTGCGCGACGACCAGCAGGGCGGGACGGGCGCCGGACGCGTGGTGGGCCGGTGCGCGGGACGCGGAGGTACGGAGGGTGCGCACGGGGCCGCTCACCGCCCGGTCGCCGACGCCAGGCCGCGGCTGTGCAGCACGCGGCGCTCCACGGGCGAGAACAGCACCGACTCCACGGCCACGCCGACCGCCAGGATCAGCACCACCGAGGCCAGCACCAGGCTCAGCTCGCCGCCCTGCCGTCCCGCGTCCAGCATCCGGCCGATGCCGGGCAGAGGGGTGGCGGTGATCAGCTCGGCCGTCATCAGGGCGCGCCAGCCGAAGGTCCAGCCCTGCCGCAGCGCCGTCACGAAGCCGGGCAGCGCGGCGGGGACGAGGACGTGGACGGCTCCGCGCAGGCCGCCGGCGCCCATCGACCGGCCCGCCCGCAGCAGCAGCGGCGGTATCCGGTCGACGGCCGCGGTGACCCCGACGGCGATGGACGGCACCGCGCCGAGCAGCACCACGGCGTACACCGCGCCCTCGGAGTTGCCCAGCGCGATCACGGAGACCGGCACCAGCGCGGCGGCCGGCAGGGACTGCACGGCGGACAGGATGGGCCCCAGGACCGTGCGCAGCGGCGCGACCCGGGTGAGCAGCAGACCCAGGGGGACGCCGATGGCCGTGGAGGCGGCGAAGCCGATCAGGCAGCGCAGCAGGCTGTGGCCGAGGGCGGGCAGCAGGGTGCCGTCCGACCAGGCGCCCGCCAGTTCGCCCCACACGGCGGCGGGGGAGGGCAGGGAGGCCGACCAGCCCAGCGCGTACGCCGTCTGCCACAGCGCCAGCACCAGGGCGACGGCCACCAGGGGCGGCGCGGCCTTGGCCAGCAGCCGCCGCGAGGTGGCGGCGGTCGCGGAGACGGGTGACTCCAGGGCGTCCAGGCCGGACGCCATCTCGTCGGAACCACCCGTGACGTCGGGACCGCCCGTGCCGCCCGCGGCCCGGCCGGTCCCCTGCCCGGGGGACTCGTGCCGGGGGTCCCGCCGGGAGTCCTCGGTGTCAGTGGCGGGCATGTCGGACGATCTCCTCGTGCAGATGGCCGGTGATCTCCCGGGCGAGGGCGGTGACGCCGGAGTCCTCGATACGGCGGGGGTAGGGGATGTCCACGTCCCACTCGCGCGCCACGCGCCCCGGGCGCGAGGACAGCAGCACGACCCGCTGGCCGAGCCGGACGGCCTCGCGCACGTTGTGGGTGACGAACAGCACCGTCAGCTCCCGCTCGCGCCACACCCGGGTCAGCTCCTCGTGGAGCAGGTCGCGGGTGATGGCGTCCAGCGCGGCGAAGGGCTCGTCCATCAGCAGCACCCGGCTGCCCTGGGCCAGGGAGCGGGCCAGCGCCACGCGCTGCCGCATCCCGCCGGAGAGCTGGTGCACCCGTTTGCCGTACGCGTCCGGCAGCCGGACCAGACGCAGCAGCTCCTCGGCGCGCCCGCGCCGCTCGGCCCTGGGCACCCCGGCCAGCTTCAGGGCCAGCTCCACGTTGCGGCCGGCGCTCAGCCAGGGGAAGAGCGCGTGGTCCTGGAACATCAGGGCGGGCCGGCCGTGCGGCACCCGCACCTCGCCGGAGGTCGGGTGGTCGAGCCCGGCCACCAGGTTCAGCAGTGTGGACTTGCCGCAGCCGGAGGCGCCCAGCAGGCAGACGAACTCGCCGGGGGCCGCCGTCAGGTCGATGCCGTCCAGCACCAGCTGGCGGGCGCGGGGGGAGGCGCCGAAGGACTTCGAGACGCGGTCGAGCCGCACCGCGTACGGGCGGGCCTGCCCGGCCCCGGCACCGGTGACGGACGGTGCCGGGGCGGGGGTGGCGAGTTCGGTGGACACAGCGGAGTCCTCTCGTGGTTCGCCACCCTGTTCGGGCGGCTACGGCGGGGAAGAGCCGGCGTGCGCGGCGGGGGCGCGCCGCGCCTTCGGGGCATGCGGGGCGCCCCAAAGGCGCGGGTCGTACGGGGTGTGCCGGAGGTACCGGAGCCGTGGGCGGCGCGGCCGGGCGTCGGGCGTCACCGGCGGCATCCCGCCAGCCCGCCCTGCCCGCTGCCCCGGACACCGCTGCCGATCCGGCCGCCGGTGTGGTCGAAGGTGGAGAAGGCGTCGTGCACGGCGGCGCCCGCCGCGCTCAGAAGTCCCATCCGTCCTCCTGCGCGGCGCCGCCGCCGGCGCGGACCCCACCGACGGCCCCGGTGAAGGCATCGCCGGACATGCCCGCGGTGAGGGTGGAGCCGTCGGCCGGGTCGATCAGCAGGAACGAACCGGTACGGCGGGAGAGCGCGTAGGGGTCCAGCGGCAGCGGCTCGGCGGTGCGGATCCGCACCCGTCCGATGTCGTTGGCCACCAGCTCGCCCGGCTCGGGGTGGGGCGAGAGGTCGTCCAGGGTCAGCCGGGAGTCGATCTCCTTGACGATCGCCTTGACCGTGCGGGTGGTGTGCTTGAGCAGCACCCGCTGCCCCACCCGCAGCGGGGTGTCGTGCAGATGGCAGACGGTGGCGGTGATGTCCTGGCTCGGAGCGGGGGCGTCGTCGGCCGGGGCGATCAGGTCGCCGCGGGAGACGTCGAGGTCGTCCGCCAGGCGGACGGTGACCGACTGCGGCGCCCAGGCCGCCCGGACCGACTGGCCGAGCGCGTCGATGCCCTCGATCACCGAGGTGCGGCCCGAGGGGAGCACCGTCACCCGCTGCCCCACCCGCAGTACGCCGGAGGCGAGCCGGCCGGCGTAGCCGCGGTAGTCGGGGTGCTCGGCGGTCTGCGGACGGATGACGTACTGGACGGGGAAGCGGGCCACGTCCCCGGCCGGGTCGTGATCGACCTCGACGGTCTCCAGGTGCTCCAGGACGGTGGGGCCGCTGTACCAGTCCATGTGCCGGGAGGGGGCGACCACGTTGTCGCCGACCAGCGCCGATATGGGCACGGCGGTGACCTCCGGCACGCCCAGCGAGGCGGCGTAGGCGGTGAGCTCCTCGGCGATGGAGGCGAAGACGGCCTCGTCGTAGTCGACCAGGTCCATCTTGTTGACGGCCAGCACCACGTGCGGCACCCGCAGCAGGGCCGCGACCGCCGCGTGGCGGCGGGTCTGCTCGACCACGCCGTTGCGGGCGTCGACCAGGATGATGGCCAGCTCGGCGGTGGAGGCGCCGGTGACCATGTTGCGGGTGTACTGCACGTGGCCGGGGGTGTCGGCCAGGATGAAGCGGCGCCGCGGTGTGGCGAAGTAGCGGTAGGCCACGTCGATGGTGATGCCCTGCTCGCGTTCGGCGCGCAGCCCGTCGGTCAGCAGCGCCAGGTCGGGGCCGGCGGCGCCGCGGCTGCGGGAGGCGCGCTCGACGGCCTCCAGCTGGTCGGCCAGGACCGACTTGGAGTCGTGCAGCAGCCGTCCGACCAGGGTGGACTTGCCGTCGTCGACGGATCCGGCGGTGGCGAAACGCAGCAGGGAGGTGTCCTGCAGCAGTCGGGCGGCGGCCCCGTCGGCGGCGGGCTCGCCCGCCGCGGCGTCGCCGGTGGTGGTGGCAGCGATGGTCATCGTCAGAAATACCCTTCGCGCTTGCGGTCCTCCATGGCGGCCTCCGACAGCTTGTCGTCGGCCCGGGTCGCGCCCCGCTCGGTCAGCCGGGAGGCCGCGATCTCCGCTACGACCTGCTCGATGGTGGCGGCGTCGGAGTCCACCGCACCGGTACAGGACATGTCGCCGACGGTGCGGTAGCGCACCCGGCGCTCATGGAGCGTCTCGCCGTCCCTGGGGCCGCCCCACTCGCCCGGCGCCAGCCACATCCCGTCGCGCTTGAAGACCTCGCGGGTGTGGGCGTAGTAGATGGCGGGCAGCTCGATCTTCTCCCGCCCGATGTACTGCCACACGTCCAGCTCGGTCCAGTTGGACAGCGGGAAGACGCGCACGTGCTCGCCCGGCGCGTGGCGGCCGTTGTAGAGCTGCCACAGCTCCGGGCGCTGGCGGCGCGGGTCCCAGCCGCCGAACTCGTCGCGCAGGGAGAACACCCGTTCCTTGGCACGGGCCTTCTCCTCGTCCCGCCGCCCGCCGCCGAAGACCGCGTCGAAGCGGTTCGTCTCGATGGCGCGCAGCAGCGGCACGGTCTGCAGCGGGTTGCGGGTGCCGTCCGGGCGCTCGCGCAGCTCGCCGCGGTCGATGAACTCCTGCACCGAGGCGACGTGCAGGCGCAGCCGGTGCTCGGCCACCACCCGGTCGCGGTAGTCGATCACCTCGGGGAAGTTGTGGCCGGTGTCCACGTGCAGCAGGGAGAAGGGCACCGAGGCCGGGGCGAACGCCTTCAGCGCCAGGTGCAGCATCACGATGGAGTCCTTGCCGCCGGAGAAGAGGATCACCGGCCGCTCGAACTCGCCCGCCACCTCGCGGAAGATGTGCACCGCCTCCGACTCCAGCGCGTCCAGGTGGCTCAGCGCGTACGCCGCGGCGGCGGGCCCGGTGGTCGGTTCGGTCGAGGTCGTCACGCCAGTCCCCTCTCGGCGAGCAGTGAGTACAGCCGGGCCGCGGAGCCGTCCACGGGCTCGGTGTGCGCCTCGATCCGCAGATCCGGATCGGCCGGCGCCTCGTAGGGGTCGTCCACCCCGGTGAGCCCGGACAGTTCGCCCGCGGCCTGCCTGGCGTACAGCCCCTTCACATCGCGCTCGGAGCACACCTCCACGGGCGTGGCCACGTGCACCTCCAGGTAGGCGGTGCCCTCGGCCTGGTGGCGCTTGCGGACCGCCTCACGGCTGTCGGCGTACGGCGCGATCACCGGAACCAGGGCCTTCACCCCGTTGGAGGCGAGCAGTTCGGCCACGAAGCCGATCCGCTGCACGTTGGTGTGGCGGTCCTCGCGGGAGAAGCCCAGGCCGGCGGAGAGGAACTCCCTGATCTCGTCGCCGTCCAGCACCTCCACCCGGTGCCCCTCGTCGCGCAGCCGGCCGGCCAGCGCGTGGGCGATCGTGGTCTTGCCGGCACTGGGCAGGCCGGTGAGCCAGATCGTGGCTCCGGTGCCCGTGCCCGTACCAGTGCTGCCGGTTCTGTCCGTGCCGGAGGCGGTCGCCCCGCTCATCTGACGCTCCTCAACTCGACTGTCCTGGCCCGTACGGTCCTCGGGTTCACCATCAGCCGTGCAGTCCGCACTCGGTCTTGCCGCGCCCGGCCCAGCGGCCGGCGCGGGCGTCCTCGCCCTCCAGCACCCGCCGGGTGCAGGGCGCGCACCCGATGGAGGGGTAACCGTCCATCAGCAGGGGGTTGGTGAGGACGCCGTGCTCGGTGGCGTAGGCGTCCACGTCGCCCTGTGTCCAGCGCGCGATGGGCGAGACCTTGACCTTGCGCCGCCTCTCGTCCCAGTCGACGACGGGCGTCCCCGCCCTGGTCGGGGACTCGTCGCGGCGCAGCCCGGTGGCCCAGGCGTCGTACTCGCGCAGACCCTCCTCCAGCGGCCTGACCTTGCGCAGCGCGCAGCACAGGTCGGGATCGCGGTCGTGCAGGCGCGGCCCGTACTCGGCGTCCTGCTCGGCCACGGTCTGCCGGGGGGTGAGCGTGATGACGTTGACGTCCATCA
The DNA here is from genome assembly GCF_057196705.1 of Streptomyces sp. ATLC9. NCBI lineage: Bacteria > Bacillati > Actinomycetota > Actinomycetes > Kitasatosporales > Streptomycetaceae > Streptomyces > Streptomyces sp. ATLC9. The sequence goes on from NZ_JBXUOY010000038.1 coordinate 25,357, forward strand.
CCGCCGCCATCGCGTCCCGGGTGCCGATGGTCTCCGGGAAGTGGTAGCCGGTGTCGAGGAACACCACGTCCACACCGGGCGCCACGCGCGAGGCCAGGTGCGCGACGACGGCGTCCTCCATCGAGGAGGTCACGCAGAAGCGCGGGCCGAAGGCGTCGGCGGCCCAGCGCAGGACCTCCAGCGCCGGGGCGTCCTCCAGTTCGCGGCCCGCCTTCTCGGCGAGCCGCCGCAGCTCGTCGGCGTCGGCCCGAAGGCCGCACCGGTCCTCGGCGGCGTTCATCGCGCGGTGCCTCCCTCGGTGGAACCGGACCGCCGCAGGCCGTCGGCCAGCAGTCCGAGGAACGAGAGCCTGAAGGCGCGGTTGCAGGAGGCGCACTCCCACGCGCCGTGGCCGTCCTCGGACGGCCGCAGGTCCTCGTCGCCGCAGTACGGGCAGTAGAACGGCGCGGCGCGTTCGCTCACGGTGCCTCCTTGTGAGCTTCTCCGCCCGCGCGGCGGTCGGGTGCGGGTTTCGTGGTGGGGTGCGGGCCGGTGGCCGCGTGTGCGTCGCTCACGGTGCCTCCTTGTGAGCTTCTCCGCCCGCGCGGCGGTCGGGTGCGGGTTTCGTGGTGGGGTGCGGGCCGGTGGCCGCGTGTGCGTCGCTCACTTCAGAGCACCTTCGTCGGCCCGCGCCGCCCACTGGGCGAAGCGCTCGCCGTCCTGGCGCTCCTCGCGGAAGCGGGTCAGCAGGCGCTCGACGTAGTCGGGCAGCTCGGCGGCGGTGACCTTCAGACCGCGCACCTTGCGGCCGAAGCCGGGGTCCAGCCCCAGGGCGCCGCCGAGGTGGACCTGGTAGCCCTCCACCTGGTTGCCGTCCTTGTCGCTGACGAGCTGGCCCTTGAGGCCGATGTCGGCGACCTGGATGCGGGCGCAGGCATTGGGGCAGCCGTTGATGTTGATGGTGACCGGCTCGTCGAAGTCCGGCAGACGGCGCTCCAGTTCGTCGATGAGGGTGGAGCCGCGGCCCTTGGTCTCGACGATGGCGAGCTTGCAGAACTCGATGCCGGTGCAGGCCATGGTGCCGCGCCGGAAGACCGACGGACGCGCCGTCAGGTCCAGCGCCTCCAGGCCCTCCACCAGGGATTCCACCTGGTCCTCGGTCACGTCGAGGATGATCATCTTCTGCTCGACGGTGGTGCGCACCCGGCCCGATCCGTGGCCCTCGGCCAGCTCGGCGATCTTGGTGAGGGTGGCGCCGTCGACACGGCCGACGCGGGGGGCGAAGCCGACGTAGAAGCGGCCGTCCTTCTGGCGGTGCACGCCGATGTGGTCGCGCCAGCGCTGGGCGGGGGTCTCGGGGGCGGGGCCGTCGGCCAGCTTCCGCTTCAGGTACTCGTCCTCCAGCACCTGGCGGAACCTCTCCGCGCCCCAGTCGGCGACGAGGAACTTCAGCCGGGCGCGGTTGCGCAGCCGGCGGTATCCGTAGTCCCGGAAGACCGAGACGACACCCTCCAGGACGTCCGCCACGTCCTCCAGCGGTACCCAGGCGCCCAGCCGGACGCCGAGCTTGGGGTTGGTGGACAGGCCGCCGCCCACCCACACGTCGAAGCCGGGACCGAGTTCGGGGTGGCGCACACCGACGAACGACACGTCGTTGATCTCGTGCGCCACGTCCAGCAGGGGGGAGCCGGAGATGGCCGTCTTGAACTTGCGGGGCAGGTTGGAGAACGCCGGGTTGCCGACGACGCGGCGCTTGGCCTCCTCCAGCGCGGGCGTGCCGTCGACGATCTCGTCGGCGGCGATGCCCGCGACCGGCGAGCCGAGGAAGGCGCGCGGGGTGTCGCCGCAGGCCTCGGTGGTGGACAGGCCCACGGCCTCCAGGCGGCGCCAGATCTCGGGGACGTCCTCGATGCGGACCCAGTGGAGCTGGATGTTCTGCCGGTCGGTCACATCGGCGGTGCCGCGGGCGAATTCCTGGGAGATCTCGCCGATGACGCGCAGTTGCTCGGTGGTCAGCCGCCCGCCGTCGATGCGCACCCGCATCATGAAGTACTCGTCGTCCAGTTCCTCCGGGGCCAGGACGGCGGTCCTGCCGCCGTCGATCCCGGGCCTGCGCTGGGTGTAGAGGCCCCACCACCGCATCCGGCCGCGCAGGTCGCCGGGGTCGATGGAGTCGAAACCGCGGTGGGCGTAGATCGTCTCAATGCGCGTCCGCACATTGAGACCGTCGTCGTCCTTCTTGAACTGCTCGTTGGCGTTCAGCGGGGTGAAGTGCCCGGCGGCCCACTGGCCTTCGCCGCGGTGGCGGCCGGCCTTGCGGCGGGTCGGGGCAGCGCTGGCTGGCTTGGGGGTGTCGGCCATGGCGGTGTGTTCGTCCTTCTGCTGGACTCGGCTGCGCGGGAAGCGGACCGGATCCGCCCGGGTGTGCTGACGTGCGCGAACCCGGGCGGAAAGCGGTGGGCGGGGCCGCCTGCCCGCGACGACGGGGGCGGCGGATGTGCGGCGGTGCTGGGACTGTCAGCCCGCCGGACAGATGGCGCTGGACATGCGGCCGAGGTCGACGTGCCGCCGACTCACCAAGGCAATTCCAGCTCGAGACATGGCAGAAGCGTGGCATGAGCATCTCGCGGCAGTCCACCGTTATCCACAGTTCGGACAAAGATGTCCCGCTCTGCGAGACGAGGTGGTGTCGGTCGCGGGACCGGGAGGGTCCCGGCGGGGCTCACACACCCGCCCCCGGCCAGGGGCCGGGGGCGGGAACGTCCGGTTCGTCCCCGGTCCGGGTGTCGAAGAGACGGAAGCCGCGCCGCCGGTAGTTCGCCAGTGCGTGGGGGCCGTCCTTGCTGCAGGTGTGCAGCCACACCCGCCGGGTGGGCTCCCGGTCCGGCCAGCGCCCCGCCAGGTCCCAGGCGCGCGCGGTCCCGTACGACAGCAGGTGCCCGCCGATGCGCCGGCCGCGGAAGGCGGCGATCAGGCCGAAGTAGGTGATCTCCACCGTTCCTCCGGGCTGCGCCTCCAGCTCGATGTACCCGGCCGGGGTCCCGCGGTCGTACGCCACCCACGTCTCCACGCCGGGCCGCTCCAGGAACTCCCGCCACCGCGCGTACGTCCACTCCAGCCGGTCCGTCCAGGTGACGTCACCGCCGACGGCGGTGTAGAGGAAGCGGCTGAACTCCGGACCGGGCACCTCCGCCCGGATGATCCGGATGCCGGATCCGCTGTCCGGAGTGCGCGCGGGGGAGAGGTCGGAGGGGGAGGTCTGCTCCAGCGACCCGGTGTGCAGGCAGGCCGCGGGGCCGGCCGCGGCCCGCTCCAGCTCGCCGTCCGTCCACTGCCAGTCGGCGGTGCCCTCGGCGTGGAAGGAGTACTCGGCGC